>JAFXVS010000027.1 GCA_017534815.1 Bacteroidaceae bacterium
CAACTCTGCTAAGATCAACTCTAAGAAGGATCTCATCAACCTCGAGGCTGTTGCATCTGCTGCTAAGAACACTAACGCTACTGTTGTAGTTAGAGGTTCTGCTGATAGCAAGACTGGTTCTTCTGCTTACAACCAGAAGCTCTCTGAGGCTCGTGCACAGGCTGTTGCTGACGAACTCGTTAGCCTCGGTGTAAACCGCTCTAAGATCCAGGTTTCTGGTGTAGGTGGTGTTGCTGAAGTTGAGCCATTCAACCTCAACCGTCGTGCAATCGTTACGCTGAAATAAAATAAGCAATTGATAGATATGAAAGGTGACATGCCATCTGGTATGTCACCTTTTTTGTTTTTTTTCTGTCAAAGATGGAAAAAAAGATGATTTTGTTTGGTCAGTTCGAATAAAAGCCGTACCTTTGCACTGCTTTTGAGAAATGAACGCTTGAGAGCAGTTGAAATCGGGATGTAGTACAGTTGGTAGTATACTTGGTTTGGGACCAAGGGGTCGCACGTTCGAGTCGTGTCATCCCGACCAACAAAGGGCGCTTAGCTCAGCTGGTTCAGAGCGTCTGCCTTACAAGCAGAGGGTCGGCGGTTCGAATCCGTCAGCGCCCACATCAGTGGAAGATGACGGTTCGTTGAAAACACTCCGTCAGCGCCCACATATAATTGAAAGGACAAAAAAGACGGCAAGATACCTTGCCGTCTTTTTTGTCCTTTCAATTTCAAAAAAATCTAAAAACATTTCATGTTCCACGTCTCTTTTTGTGTTTGTTCCACATAAAATGCGTACCTTTGCACAATGAATTGAATGAAGGTTTTTATAAGAAGAAAAGATATGAGTAAAATTATAGCTTTGGCCAATCAGAAGGGTGGTGTGGGAAAGACAACTACAGCCATCAATTTGGCTGCCAGTCTGGCTGCCATGGATAAGAAGGTGTTAGTGGTGGATGCCGATCCACAGGCAAATGCCTCGTCAGGATTGGGGGTTGATATCCAAAAGGTTGACACTTCCATCTATGACTGCATCGTCAGTTCTTCTGACCCACATGAGGCCATATACACAACAGACATTGATGGACTGGATGTGATTCCCAGTCACATCGACTTGGTGGGTGCAGAAATTGAGATGCTGAATGTGGATAAGCGTGAGAGGGTGCTCAAGCGCATCCTCGATCCACTGCGTTCGGAATATGATTATATCTTGATAGACTGTTCGCCTTCTTTGGGTATCATCACTGTCAATTCTTTGACAGCGGCTGATTCTGTGATTATCCCTGTACAATGTGAGTATTTTGCTTTGGAGGGTATCAGTAAGCTGTTGAACACCATCAAGATCATCAAGTCTAAACTGAACACGCAGCTGGAGATTGAGGGTTTCCTGCTGACCATGTTTGATTCCCGTCTCCGATTGGCAAATCAGATTTATGAGGAGGTGAAACGGCATTTCCAGGAACTGGTGTTCAAGACAGTCATTCAGCGCAATGTCAAATTGTCTGAAGCCCCCAGTCATGGCATTCCCTGCATTTTGTATGATGCCACATCGACCGGTGCCAAGAATTATATTGCATTGGCCAAGGAGATTGCAGGACGTGAAGAGAAACAGTAAAGAAGGTATATAAAATCGACCACTGAAGTAATAGCAAATAGAAGATGGCAGTTAGAAAGAAATTTGGTCCAGCATTAGGCCGTGGTCTGGATGCCCTGATCTCGACAGAAGATGTAAGGACGGAGGGCTCCTCAACCATCAATGAGGTGGATATCAGTCTGATAGACCGTAACCCCAACCAACCTCGTCGTGAGTTTGATGAGGAGGCTTTGCAGGAGTTGGCTGACTCAATCACAGAAATCGGCATCATCCAACCTATCACCTTGCGTGAGTTGGAGAATGGACGTTATCAGATCATTGCAGGCGAACGTCGTTGGCGCGCCTCTCAGAAAGCGGGATTGAAGTCCATCCCAGCTTATATCCGTACAGCCAGTGACGAGAATGTCATGGAGATGGCGCTGATTGAAAACATCCAGCGTCAGGACTTGAATTCCATCGAGATTGCCTTGGCATATCAGCATCTGATTGATGCCTATGACCTGACGCAGGAGAAGTTGAGCGAGCGTGTGGGCAAGAAACGTGCCACTGTGGCCAACTATCTGCGTCTGTTGAAGTTGCCAGCACCTGTTCAGGTGGCCATCCAGCATCATAACATTGATACAGGTCATGCACGCGCGTTGTTGGCATTGGATGATCCCAAGGCACAACTGAAACTGTTCAAGGAGATACAGGATAAAGGCTACTCTGTCCGTCAGGTGGAGGACATCATCAAGAACATCAATGAGGGTGTTCCAGGAAAACCTGTTCGTACACAGCCTGTTGAACTCTCCAAGCAGATGACGGAGGAACTGGAGCAGTTGCGTGAGTCACTTGCCTGTCAAGTGGGTGCTGCGGCCAAGATATCCTGCTCTCCAAGAGGAGGTGGCAAAGTCTCCATCTCCTTCAAAGACATGGATGATTTGCGTCGTATTGTTTCGCTGTTCAAAAAGTAGTGTGAAAGACTGATGTTGAGACTGATTGCTCATACCTATCATTTGAGTGTCGCCTTGTTGCTGATGCTTCTTCCCCTGACGGTGTTTGCACAGGAAGTGGAAGAAGGGGAACGTGTGCCTTTGGCTCGTTCACGTCGTGAGGGAAGAGTGCGTGTCACTACCGACTCATTGGTCGTGGACACCCTTCATTTGGGCAATGCAATCTTGACGGGCATCGTCGATTCAGTGCAGCGGGATGATGAATATATTCAGCTTGTGGGTCATCAGGACAGTTCCGTTGTTCGTTTCTCTCTCAATGCTGATTCCCTACAGAAATATGTGAATCCCAAGGTGAAGGGTCGGTTCATCCCTGATCCCAAGAAAGCTTTATGGTTGGCGATTGTCATTCCTGGGGGTGGCCAGATTTATAACCGCAAGTATTGGAAACTTCCATTGATTTATGGCGGTTTTATGGGATGTCTTTATGCGATGACTTGGAATAATACCATGTATCGTGATTATTCTCAGGCATATATTGATATCATGGACAGTGATGAGAACACGAAAAGTTATGAGAATTTCATTCCTGCCAACTATGATGTCAAAGCCAATAAGCAACGTCTGGAGGATGTCTTCAAACGAAAGAAGAATTACTATCGTCGTTTCCGCGATTTGAGCATGTTCTGTATGATTGGTGTGTACGCATTGTCTATCATCGATGCTTATGTTGATGCGGAATTGTCGAGTTTTGACATCAGCCGTGATTTGTCCATGAAGGTGCATCCCACGGTCATTCATGAGAAATATTCAGCCATGCAGGGCTCGGGCTTGAATTCCAGCTCTTATGGCTTGCAATGTAGTTTTAATTTTTGAAAACCAATTGATTGAAGAGATATATGAAGAAGAAAATTGTAGTTACGTGTTTATCCGTGTTGTTCACGTCGTTGACCTATGCTCAGGATGAGGTGGTCATGGATGATGACAGCGTTCAGGTGGATTACAGTGTTCAGACTGATGAGGGTGTCCAGGCTGATGCCTTCGACATGCCGGAAGGAATGCTCATCAGTGAGGACGAGCTGATGAAAGAGTCGGCGAACATCAATACCCTGTCTGAGGGCATGGGAACAAGTCGTGTGCTTTCATACGATGATTCTGTGCTGGTCAGCCGACTGTCTCGCATCCCGACAACGATAGAGATGCCGCTCAATGATGTGACACGCAAGTTCATCGATACTTATAGTACGCGTATGAAGAGTTCTGTGGCCATCATGTTGGGGGCTGCCAACTTCTATAACCCCATCTTTGAGGAGGCACTGGAACGTTATGGCTTGCCCTTGGAACTCCGATACCTCCCAGTCATCGAGTCTGCCCTTCGTCCTTCTGCCACCTCCAGGGCTGGTGCTGCAGGTCTGTGGCAGTTCATGATTAGTACCGGCAAACGCTATGGATTGGAGGTGAACACCTTGGTCGATGAACGTCGTGATCCCATCAAGTCCAGTGAGGCGGCAGCACATTATCTGAGCGACCTCTATGACATGTTTGGCGATTGGAGTCTGGCCATTGCTGCCTACAACTGTGGAGAGGGCAATGTGCAGAAGGCCATCACTCGTTCTGGTGGTCAGGATGGGGCGGACTTCTGGTCTGTCTATAACCGTCTTCCTCGTGAAACCCGTGGTTATGTGCCTGCCTTTATCGCTGCGACCTATATCATGAATTATTACTGTGAACATGGCATCGTGCCTCATGACGCGACCCTGCCTTTAGAGTCTGACACGGTTGTGGTGGCTCGTGAGGTGAGCTTCGCGCAGATTGCTTCCAAGTGCCATGTGTCGGTGGATGAACTTCGCGCCATCAATCCTCAATACCGCAAAGATATTGTTCCTGCGGATTACACCTTGCGTCTGCCTGCTGGCTCCATCGAGGATTTCCTCCTGTATGAGGACAGCATCTATGGCGGCAATGCCAAGGGAGGTCTGTTGGCATCTGGCACACGTCGTCTCATCACGGAGAATGTGGAGAGCACACCTGTGGAACAGACCCCGACCACCACGACAAGAAACGTCTATACCAATAATAAGAAGTCACGCTCCACTCGTTCGACTCGCACCCGCAAGCAACAGCAGACACGCAATGTGTCGGTGAAGAGTGGTGACACCCTCTCTTCCATCGCGAAGAAGAATGGTACCACCGTCACCAAACTGCGCCAACTCAATGGCATCAAGGGCGATATGATTCGTCCGGGTCAGAAGGTGCGTGTGAAGTAAACCACTTCGTTGAGGTGAGTATTTATGTAGGAAGTTTCATTTAAAGAAAGGGATGCATATGGATGATGCGTTGATGTCCAATACAGAGCAAGAGGAACAACAGATAAACGCTGCGTTTCAGACATTGATAGATGCCTACTTAGCCAGTCCGCATCGCAAGAAGGTTGACCTCATTACAAAAGCTTTCAATTTCGCCAAACATGCACACAAAGGTGTGCGCCGTCTGTCTGGCGAACCTTACATCATGCACCCCATTTCGGTGGCTCAGATTGTGTGCATCGAGATGGGATTGGGTTCTACGTCCATCTGTTCCGCTCTCCTGCATGACGTGGTGGAGGATACGGATTACACCGTTGAGGACATCGGCAACATGTTTGGTCCTAAGATTGCACAGATTGTGGATGGTTTGACCAAGATTTCTGGCGGTATCTTCGGCGACCACGCTTCTGCACAGGCGGAGAACTTCAAGAAACTGTTGCTGACCATGAGTGATGATATCCGGGTCATCCTCATCAAGATTGCCGACCGTCTGCACAATATGCGTACTTTGGGCAGCCAGGCTGTCAATAAGCAGTACAAGATTGCAGGTGAGACGCTCTACATCTATGCACCACTGGCTAACCGTCTGGGACTGAACTCCATCAAGACGGAACTGGAAGACCTGAGTTTCCGCTTTGAACATCCTGACGAGTACAAGGAAATCGAAACGAAACTGCAGGCCACGCAGGCTGAACGTGATACGGTCTTTGACCAGTTTGCCCGTCCTATTCGTGCTGAACTGGACAGCATGGGCATCTCCTATGAGATGAAACAGCGCGTGAAGACGCCTTATTCCATCTGGCGGAAGATGCAGACGAAGCACATCCCCTTCGAGGAGATTTATGACATTCTGGCTGCACGTATCATCTTTGAACCGCAAGATATTGATACAGAATTGAATGACTGCTTCAACATCTATGTGAAGCTTTGCAAGATATATACCTCCCATCCTGATCGTACGCGAGATTGGGTGAGCCATCCGAAAGCTAATGGTTATCAGGCACTGCATGTCACGCTCATGTCCAAGCAGGGTGAGTGGATTGAGGTGCAGATCCGTTCTCGCCGTATGAACGAGATTGCAGAAAAGGGTTTTGCTGCCCATTGGAAATATAAGGATGGTGACAAGACTGAGACCTCCTCTGAACGGGAACTGGACAAATGGCTCGCCACCATCAAGGAGATTCTGGACGACCCGCAACCTGATGCGATGGACTTTCTGGACACCATCAAGTTGAACCTGTTCGCGTCTGAAATCTTTGTCTTCACGCCGAAAGGTGATATTCGCACCATGCCGGCAGGGAGTACCACCCTCGACTTTGCGTTCAGCATCCATACGTTTGTCGGCAGCCATTGCATTGGTGCCAAGGTGAACCATAAACTGGTGCCTATCAGTTATAAATTGAATAGTGGTGACCAGGTGGAAATATTGACCTCTAAGTCGGTGCATCCGACACGTGAGTGGCTGAACATCGCTACGACAGCCAAGGCAACGACCAAGATCCTTTCCATTCTTCGGAAGGAAGAACGGGATTTGCGCAAGCAGGGTGAACAGGATTTGGATGACTTCCTGACCAAGAATGACATCATCCGTGATTCGCTGATTGTGGACAAGTTGTGCAAGTTACATGACCTGTCCAAGCCTGATTCCCTGTATGTGGCGATTGCTGAGGGCAAGGTGAAACTGGGACGTGCTGACCTTGACATGCTGAAGGGGAAGCCTGAGTCTGGCGGTTGGAAGAAACTCTTCTCGTTCGGTAAGAAGTCGGCGAAGCAGCTGATCACCAAGAAGGAGAAGGTAGGACCTGACTTTGACCGCAAGAAGACTCTGTCGCTGACGGAAGACTCCATTCAGGATAAATACACGCTCTGTGATTGCTGCAAGCCCATCCCTGGCGATGTGGTGATGGGTTATATCGATGATGACAAGCACATCCTCATCCATAAGGTGCAATGTCCTCAGGCAGAGAAACTGAAGGCCAATCATGGCAATCGGATCCTGGCTGCCAAGTGGGAGATGAGTCGCATGGCGTTGTTCCCTGCCTCTGTTCATGTGAAGGGATTCGACAAGTTGGGTCTGCTGCATGAGATGACGCAGGTGATTTCGCAACTGCATGGGGTCAACATCCGCAAACTGGAGGTGGAGTGTGACGATGGCATCTTCGAGTGCAATCTTCAGATGTATGTGCATGACACCAAGGAGGTGGATGAGATTATCGATGGGCTTCGGGCCATTCAGGACGTGAAGGAGGCTTCCCGCATCTAAATCGGGTGCGATGGCCCTCTCCGGATGAAACAATACAAATATAGAATAAGGAAAGACAATAATATGAATAAGAAATACGTTATAATGTGTGTGGTGGGCTTGGCGATGTCGCTGAATGCGCTTGCGCAACGCATCTCGTTCGACAGGACAGTGGTGAATGCCGGTTCCACCCTCTGGAAGAAGCCAGTGACGGCTGTGTTCAAGTTCACGAACAAGGACAAGACGCCGTTGTTGATTCGCGATGTGGATGCTGGTTGTGGTTGCTTGACGCCCAAATGGACGAGGGACCCGCTGATGAAGGGAGATGACGGAGAGATCAGCATCACGTACGATGCCATGATGTTGGGACACTTCGACCGTTACATCGATGTCTATACCAACGCTGACGAGAAGCCTGTGCGCATCCGGATGAAGGCACTGGTGAACAATGGCGAGAAGCGGACGCTCGAGGAACTCTATCCCTACAGCATCGATGAGATTCTGCTGACGACGAACAACGTGGAGTTCATGGATGTGAATGCGGGCGATTCTGTCAAGGCGGAGATTGAGATCCTGAACAATGGCTCGACCGTCTATACGCCGATGCTGATGCACTTGCCATCCTACATCACAGCCGAATATGTGCCGGAGATGATTGCACGAGGACGTCGTGGAAAGATTGAATTGACCCTGCACAGCGACAAGCTGCAGGACTTGGGCTTGAATCAGACCAGCATCTATCTGGCTCGATTCTCGGGCGACAAGGTGGGTTCCAACAATGAGATTGCAGTCTCGGCAGTGCTGCTGCCTGATTTGCATTTCGCGGAGGAGTTTGCCAAGAAACCGAACTTCCAGATTTCCACCACCGAACTGAATATCGGTAAGTTGGGGAAGAAAACCAAACTGACAGGGCAGGTGAAGTTGACCAATAAAGGAAATGGAGTGCTGAAGATGAGCAAGATACAGGCTTTCAATCAAGCAATTACAGTGTCATTGCCCAAGACAGAACTTCAGCCTGGTGAGGAGGTGAAGATGCTGGTAACTGTAGATGCCCGCTTCTTGGGAATGTCAAAGGCCCAGCCCCGTGTGCTCATCATCACCAATGATGCCAACCACCCCAAAGAGGTGGTCAATGTGCACTTCGAACGCTAAACTCTCAACTCTCAACTCTCAACTCTCAACCCTCAACTCTATACTCTCAACTCTATACTCTCAACTCTCAACTTTCAACTCTCAACTTTCAACTCTCACACATGGAACATCCTGAGAACAGTACTGAATATGCAGGTCTGCAAGTCAATGCAGGTGTGGAACAACCCTCCATCGTGAATCCTTATCTCAAGCAGATGAGGAAGAAGCGTCAGAAGTTATTCACTCCTGGCGAGTATGTGGAGGGCATATTGAAGGGAAACGTCAGCATGCTGAGTCAGGCTGTGACGCTGATAGAGAGCGTGTTGCCCGAACATCAGGTCATCGCTCAGGAGGTGATAGAGAAATGCCTCCCTTATGCTGGCAATTCCGTGAGAATCGGCATCAGCGGTGTACCTGGAGCTGGTAAATCCACCAGCATCGATGCCTTTGGAGTGCATCTGTTGGAGAACTACGGAGGGAAATTGGCGGTGTTGGCCATCGACCCTTCGTCCGAGAAGACCAAGGGTAGCATCTTGGGTGACAAGACGCGCATGGAGAAGTTGGCGGTGCATCCCAAGTCTTTCATTCGTCCCAGTCCGACAGCTGGCAGTCTGGGTGGTGTGGCCCGCAAGACACGTGAGACCATCATCCTCTGTGAGGCGGCGGGCTATGACAACATCTTTGTCGAGACTGTTGGAGTGGGACAGAGCGAGACAGCCTGCCACTCGATGGTCGATTATTTTCTGCTGATTCAGTTGGCTGGTACAGGCGATGAACTGCAGGGCATCAAGCGTGGCATCATGGAGATTGCTGACGGCATCGTCATCAATAAGGCGGATGGCAGCAATGTGGACAAGGCAGAACTGGCAGCTTCCCATTTCAGGAATGCGCTCCACCTCTTCCCTGTGCCCGACAGCGGCATCGTGCCTGAGGTCATGTGCTACTCTGGCTTCTACGAACTGAATATCGACAAGGTGCTCCAGATGATTTTCCGTTACATCGATCAGGTGAAGGAGAACGGCTACTTCCAGTATCGTCGCAACGAACAGTCGAAGTACTGGATGTATGAGAGCATCAACGAACATCTGAAGAACAGTTTCTACTACAATCCTGCCATCAAGCGCATGATTGACGACATGGAGAAGGAAGTGCTGGGCGGACAAATCACCTCGTTCGTGGCAGCCAAGAAACTCTTAGACACATATTATGAGACGCTTAAATAAATACATCATCAGCACGGCACTCCTATTCCTGTCCACCCTTTCATGGGCACAGGACGGAAAACTTGGGTATCAGTTCCTGCATATCCCTGTCAGTGCACATTCTGCGGCATTGGGTGGTGCCAACATCAGCATCATCGAGGACGATGCCAGCATGATGTGGACCAATGCTGCCTTGATGACGAATGTGTCCGACAACAGCATCGTGCTGGGCTATAACTCCTATATCCGTTCCAGCAACCTGATGTCGGCGGGTTACACCAAGTCAATAGGGGAGAGAGGCACGTGGGCATTGGGTGCTCAGATGCTGGATTATGGCAAGATGGATGAGACGGATGAACAGGGCAAGGTGCTCGGTTCTTTCTCTGCCAAAGACCTGAACTTCCAGACGTCCTATTCTTATTTGTTGAGCGACTATTGGAGTGGTGCCATCGTGGCGAAGGTCTTGTTGAGCAACTATGCCAACTACTCCAGCACAGCGCTTGGGGCTGATTTGGCACTCAATTACTTTGACGATGAACGCGGTTTCTCTTTTTCTGCCGTGGGTCGTAACTTGGGTGGACAGATCAAGTCGCTCCACGAGGATGGCAGCAAGGAGGCTTTGCCGTTTGATCTGGCGTTTGGCGTGAGCAAGGACTTTGCCAATGCCCCGTTGCGTATCTCTGTGACTGCTGACGATGTGACGCACTGGGATGACGTGAAGTTCATCCAGCATTTCGTGCTGGGCATGGACATCCTTCCCTCCAAGAACACGTGGGTGGCAGTGGGTTATAATTTCCGTCGTGCCCATGAGATGAAGGTGGCGGACAAGAGTCACTGGGCTGGTCTCAGTCTGGGTGCAGGATTGAATGTGAAGAAATTCAAGGTGGGTGTGGCGTATGGCAAGTACCATATCGCGGCATCTTCCCTCATCATCAATGCAGGTTTTTCATTATGAAGAAGATCATTATAGCAATAGACGGCCATTCCAGTTGCGGAAAGAGCACGATGGCCAAACAGCTGGCAAAAGAAATCGGATATGTATATGTGGATACAGGAGCCATGTATCGTGCTGTCACACTTTATGCGATGCGGCATGGCATGTATCCTGAAGCAGGCATTCTGGAGGAAGCGCTGAAGGCTGACGTGGATGCGGACAAGATCCAGATTACGTTCAAGTTCAATCCTGAGACTGGTCGCCCCGACACTTATCTGAATGGGGAGAAGGTCGAGGAGGAAATCCGTCAGATGGAGGTGAGCAATCGTGTGAGTCCTATCGCCGCCTTACCTTTTGTGCGTGCTTTGCTGACAGAACAACAGCAGGCGATGGGCAAGGAGAAGGGTATTGTGATGGATGGTCGGGACATTGGCACTGCCGTCTTCCCACAGGCAGAGATGAAGGTCTTTGTCACTGCTTCTGCTAAAGTGCGTGCACAACGTCGTTTCGACGAACTGATGGGCAAGGCGAAGACCCAGGAGGAACGGGATGCCTTGAACTATGAGGAGGTGTTGAAGAATGTGGAGGAACGTGATTACATCGATTCTCATCGCGAGGTGGCTCCTCTTCGTCAGGCTGATGATGCCATCGTATTGGACAACTCCAATCTGACGAGGGAAGAGCAGAGTGCGTGGTTGTTGGAGAAATATAAGGAAATCGTAGCGAAATGCTGATAGAGATTGACGAGGGATCGGGTTTCTGCTTTGGGGTGACGACAGCCATCAAGAAAGCGGAAGAGGAACTGGCAAAGAGCGACTCGCTCTATTGCTTGGGCGACATCGTGCACAATGGTCGTGAGGTGGAACGGCTGAAACGGATGGGTTTGATGACGGTGGAACATGCTGACCTCCAATCCCTCCACGACACGAAGATGTTGCTCCGGGCTCATGGTGAACCGCCCCAGACTTACCTGACCGCCAAGTCTCAGAATATCAGTCTCATTGATGCCACATGCCCTGTGGTGCTCAATCTCCAGAAACGTATCCGTAAGGCTTATGAGGCTGGAGGACAGATTGTCATCTATGGCAAGAACGGACATGCCGAGGTGGTGGGTCTGGTGGGACAGACAGAAGGAACTGCCATCGTCATCGAGAGCCTGGAGGATGCCAAGCAATTGGATCTGAGTCGTGACATCCAACTGTTTTCACAGACGACCAAGTCCTTGGAAGGGTTCCGTGAAATCGTTGGTTACATCGAGGCACACATGCAGGAAGGTGCACATTTCCAATACTTTGACACCATCTGTCGTCAAGTGGCGAACCGCATCCCCAACATCATGGAATTTGCTTCCAAGCACGATGTCATCCTCTTCGTGTGCGGCAAGAAGAGTTCCAATGGTAAGGTGCTCTACAACCAGTGCCTGTCCGTCAATCCAAAGACCTACATGATTGATGATCCTGCAGAGATAGATTATAGTTGGTTTGAAGGTATCAACTCCATCGGTATCTGCGGTGCCACCAGCACCCCCAAATGGCTGATGGAAGACTGTAAGATGAAAATCGAAAGTGAACTGTTAGCTAAAGCCCCGCATGGCTCTCTCAACTCTCAACTTTCAACTTTCGCCCTTAGCCTTTCGCCCTTAGCCCTTCGCCCTTAGCCTTTCAACTCTCAACTTTCAACTTTCAACTCTCAACTCTCAACTTTATTCAACATGGATTACGAAATCATAGAATTGCCGAAGATTGTGGATCCCCGTGGTAACCTGACTGTGGCGGAGCAGATGAAGAATGTGCCTTTCGACATCAAGCGGGTCTATTGGACTTACGATGTGCCGGGAGGTGAGAGTAGGGGAGGTCATGCCCATAAGAACCTCTACCAACTGGTCGTGGCGATGAGTGGCAGTTTCACGGTCACACTGGATGATGGTGAAAGCTCTGAGACCATCTTGCTCAATCATCCGTGGCAGGGGCTGCTCATCAAACCAGGCATGTGGCGAACGCTGGACGATTTCTCCTCTGGTGCTGTGTGTCTGGTGCTGGCCAGTGAACTGTTCGACTTGGACGATTACATTTACGAATACGACGAGTTCCTAAACTATAAGAGATGTTCGAAATAAGAAGATATACCCCAGCAGATAAGCCGCTGTGGGACAAGTATGTGGCGAAGGCCAGGAATGCAACGTTCCTGTTCTTCCGCGACTATATGGACTACCACAGCGACCGCTTCGAAGACCACTCCTTGCTGTTCTTCGTGGGGCATCATCTTCATTCCATCCTGCCTGCCAACATCGTGGATACCACCCTCTACTCGCATCAGGGCTTGACTTACGGAGGACTGCTGATGGACAAGGAGGTCACAGCTGCTGAGGTCATCCATCTGTTTGAGGAACTCAACCTGTATCTGCATCAATGTGGCATTCGGAAGGTGGTCTATAAACCTGTTCCGTGGGTCTATCATCAGTTGCCCTCGGAGGAAGACCTCTATCCGCTGTTCTGGGTTTGCAAGGCACGTCTGGTGACGCGTGACATCGGAACGGTCATCTTCCTTCAGCAGCATCTGCGTTGGCGTAAGGATCGCAGACGACGTTTGCGTCGCGCACAAGAGGCTGGGGTAGAGGTGGTGCGAACGGATGACTTCGCTCCCTTCTGGCAGGTGCTGAACGAGAACCTGATGAACCGTCATCAGGTACACCCTGTGCATTCCTTGCAGGAGATTCAGCTGCTCCATGAGCGGTTCCCCAAGAACATCTTGCAGTACAATGCCGTCCTTGATGGACAGGTCGTGGCAGGCATGACCTTCTACCTGACGCCTCAGGTGGTGCATGGTCAGTATTGTTCTTCCAACGACCTCGGCAAGGAGAGTGGGGCAGTGGATGCCATCCACGACTACGTGATGCACCACGACTTCCCCGATTATCCCTATATGGATTTCGGACGTTCGACCGAAGGTGATGGCTCCATCCTCAACGAAGGACTGGTGGCACAGAAGGAAGGCTTTGGCGGACGAACTATTTGTTATGACACTTATGAGTGGGACGTATGACGATACCTTATCTTGATCTGAAACGCGTGACAGCCCTGCATGAGGAAGAGATACAGCAGGCAGTGGCAGAGGTGGTAGGTAGCGGATGGTACCTGCAAGGTCAGGCTTTGCACCGGTTCGAAGAGCACTATGCCCAGTATATCGGTACGAAGTATTGTGTGGGTGTGGCGAACGG
>JAFXVS010000028.1 GCA_017534815.1 Bacteroidaceae bacterium
AGGAACGGCCATCGGGCTCTCTTTTTGGGGAGCAATTGACATCAATCTCTTGGTGGGTGTGGGCATTTCAGCCATATTGGTGGGGACTTTTCTCACGAAAGAAAAGGGCACCTATTGGGAAACCGTCTTTGAGTTCATGGGAAGCAAGACTGCCATGACTGCCACGTTGCTGTGGCTCATCGTGGGAGTGTACGGCAACATTCTGAAGGAGGGACACATTGTGGAAGGACTGGTATGGGCTGCCCATCAACTGGACATTAATGCCACGGGGTTCACCTTAGTGGTTTTTCTCTTTTCGAGCTTGTTCGCCGTTTCCACAGGTTCTGGTTTCGGCACCATCAGCGCGATGAGTCTGACACTCTTTCCTGCCGGCATCGCCTTGGGAGCAGACCCTGCATTGCTGGGGGGAGCCATCCTGTCAGGAGCGGCTTTAGGAGACAGCATCGCCCCTGTGTCAGACACGGCGGTGATTGCTGCCACCACTCAAGAATATGCTGACGGAAAAGAAAGTGCCGACATCGGAGGAACTGTGAAGAAACGTCTGCCTTTGGCGCTGACAGCACTCGCTGTGGCATTGATTGCATACGGTATTACAGGTGGATTCCATACTGCCACGTCTATCGCTGCTTTGGACAACACCTCCGAACATCCACAGGGATTGGCCTTGCTCATCCCCACGTTGGTGGTTATCCTGCTTTCTTTCCGAAAGGTCAATATCTTCGTTGCTCTTGCAGTGGGATTGGCTGTTGCCGTTGGCATTGGACTGACGTTCAACCTTTTCACGCTGGGCAGTCTTATCTGTGTGGAGAACGGCAAAGTGGGGGGTGCCATCGTGGAGGGCATCGGAGGCATGGCAAACATCTGCATTCTCCTGATGGTGGTGGTGTCGCTGTCGGGACTCATCATACGCAGCGGAGGAATGGATGGCATCACGGGCAGTCTGAATGCGCATGTCATCCGTTCGCCCAAAGGTGCCGAATTGGCCATCTTCGGGTTGGTGTCTATAGCAGGAATCCTGATTGCAGCGGTGAACACGATTGCCAACATTTGTATTGCACCGTTTGTCAACAGCATAGGCAAGCAGCACGGACTGCATCCCTACCGCCGCGCGACGTTGCTTGCCACGGTCATCTGCACGTTTCCATTCGTCCTGCCCTATGGTGGCTGTGTGCTGCTGTTGCAAAAGGGCATTGAGGCGTCGGGATGTGGAATGGGGATTCAGGCAACGGATGTGTTCTTCACCGCCTTCTATCCGTGGGCATTGCTGGCGGTGATGCTGGTGGTGTGTCTCACGGGCTATCAAAGAGAAAAAAACATAACTGATGAAAGAACTGACGAAACTGATACAAAGTGATATGCGTCCCGCCCTCGGTGTGACGGAACCTGGAGCAATTGCGTTTGCCGTGGCAAAGGCGAAGGAGTATGTGGAAGGTGAACTAAGGGGGGTGCGTATGGTGCTAAATAGCGGCATGTATAAGAATGCTTTCACCTGCGGCATTCCCAACAGCCATGAGGTGGGTAACGAACACGCTGCAGCCCTCGGCTGGGTGGCTGCTGATGCCAGCAAGGGACTGGAGTGTCTGGAGGGGGTGAAACCTTGTCATAATCAAGAGGCTCGGACACTGGTGAATGAGGGTAAGGTGAAGGTGGAGTTGGGAGAAGTCAGCAGCCGCATCTACATTTTTGTCGAGGTGATGACACATGAGGGGGTCGCCTGTGTGACTATCCGTGATGCCCACACCCATATCACAGAAATCACAAAAGATGGTCAGGTCATCTTCAAGAACGCAGATGCCCACACGCAAGACGAGGAGAGGCAGGTTCCCATCATCCACCGTTACACGCTTCGTCAATTGCTCCATTATGCACAGCATGTTCCTCTGGAGGAAATCCTTTTCATCCGTCAAGCATATAACCTCAACCTCGCCCTCTTCGAGCAAGCACTCAAGAATCGAAGGACTACGTTTGCACACTATTTATATAAGAAGAACGGGGAAAGAATAATTTCGGAGGATGAACAGACATCAGCCTCCCTGCTCTGCAATGCTGCCATCGAGGCACGCGTGTTAGGACTTTCACGACCTGCCATGAGCATCACGGGGAGTGGAGCACATGGCATTATCGCCACCCTTCCCCTTTATGCGGCACAACGGGTGAACGGCTATACGGAGGAGCAATTACTCCGTGCCACTGCCCTCAGCTATTTAGTGTGCATGTACATCAAAGAATATTCAGGTAAACTTTCTGCCTTCTGCGGATGTGCCATCGCCGCTGGCACGGGCATGGCATGCGGATTAGCGTATCTGAGGGGAGGCACACACAAGACACTTACACTGACTATTCAGAATATGGCTTCCAGCATCACTGGCATGATTTGCGACGGAGGCAATCACGGATGCACCATGAAGGGCATTGTGGCAGTGGATGCGGCCTATCAATCTGTAGGACTGGCGCTTGAGGGCATTGCCATTGAACATGTTCACGGCATCAACGGCAAAATGCCCGAAGAAACCATGCGCAATATGGGACTCATCGCTTCGCCTGGTATGGTGAAGACCGAAGGAGTCATTGTTGACATCATGAAGGGGAAATAGTGGCGTCCTGCACCACCAGTCCTGCGAGCATGAAACCAAAGATGGCGGTGATGTGTGCGAAGGTACGACTTTTTTCCAGACGGCCACGCGTCACACAAATAAAAAAAAGAAGGCTGCCCATTTTATCATGAAAGATTTATGCATCCAGTCAATGTTGGTTCATGAACCGCCTCACGGAACGCACTCCTCCAGCATTCACAAACTTGAATTATGTTATATATTGTTAATGTGTGGGTTAATCAAAGAATTTGTGCTAACTTTGTGGCGTGATTTCTAATTGATATTGACTTTGATAAAGAATACATTAGGTGACATGAAGAAAAAAAGAATGTTGTTGTCGTGGCTGGTGGTCTGTGTGGCTTTGTGCGTGCAGGCTCAGCAGACGGCGGTTAAGATGGTGGCGGATGGTCACTATCGGGGTGCCAAACAGCAATTTGAGCGTTTCTTGGATGACGCGGACGAAGGGGAGAAGGGCTACGAAGATGCGGAGGCTCTCCTGTTGGTGTGCGACTATGTGTTGGGTGTGCCTGCCACAGCTGACAACTTGGGAGAGTGGACGGAAGAGCATCCGCTGTCGCAATATGCTGAGGTGTTGCGTGTGTTCAGACGTAACCTGCTGGTGAAGGAGCAGCGTTTTGACGAGGCGCTGGAGTCTTTCTTCGAGGACGAGGCGAGGGGTGTGTCGTTGTCCGTGCCACTTGCTTATCCCCTGACAGGTCTGAGCGACGAGGCCTGCAGTTACAACAACGTGCTGTATCGTCTGGCTGGTGAGAAGTTGTATGACGAAGGACGTTACGAGACGGCACTGGGCTATCTGGAGGCTGGTGAGAAGACGCGCACCTCACAGTACAAGCAAGGTATGTGCTACTACAATATGGGCAGGTTCGATGCGGCCTACAACACGTTGGTGGAATCGGCCAGCATTGATCAGGACGAGATGGCGCAGAACGCTTGGTTGCATGCGGGTATCGCGGCCTTGCAACTGCGTCAGAAGGACAATGCACAGAAGGCATTCCTCAGTGCTTCGCAGATGAACGTCAGTCCAGCACTCCGTGAACAGGCACTCTACAATTACGCCTTGACCCTGCACGAGCAGAGTGCCCCCACTACGGTGTCGGTGATGGAGCAGTTCCTGAAGGAATTCTCCACATCTAAATACGCCACAGCTGTTTCACAGTGTTTGACGGAGGTGTACATGCAGAAGAAGGACTATTCGAAGGCACTCGACGCCATCAGCAAGGTGCAGACACCCAATGCAGACACCCAGGCTGACAAGCAGAAGGTGTTGTATAACCTCGCATTCCAGCAACTGAACCTGAACCGCCTGCAAGATGCGCTCACCTACGCCACGCAGGCTGTGGCATTGGGTCGGCAGGATGCAGAGGCCTATGCTGAGTCGTACTACATCAAGGGCGACTGCAACTACCGTTTGGGCAACTATGAACAGGCTGCCAACGACCTGAATACGGCGCTCAATCTGGGTCAGCAATTGGCTGGCAGGAAATTGAAGAACCAGGACTTTGCCGTTTATAGTTTGGGTTATGCGTACTTCAAGCAGCAGAAGTATAATGCCGCCATCACGCAGTTCCAGCGTGTGCTGGCAACGGTGGAGGACACCTCGTCGGGCAAATCTTTGAAAGCTGACGCTTACAACCGTCTCGGCGACTGCTTCCTCAACACCCGCAACTACGGCGAGGCCAATGCGAACTATGAATTAGCAAAGAAGGCTTATTATAGTTATGGCGACTATTCGCTATTGCAACAAGCCTATATCGAGGGTCTGAACGGCAATTACGACAAGAAGATCCAGATGATTGAGCAGATGCTGGCAGAGTATCCCTCTTCAGATTTGGTTCCTAAGGCGCTCTACGAACAGGGACGCGCTTATGTGCTGTCGGGCAAGGAAGATGACGCATCAACCATCTTCTCCTCCATTGCTCGCCGTTATCCCCAAAGTGAGTATGCCCAAAAGGCTCGTGAGGAGATTGTGAATATGGCGACCAACATCGCCATTCAGGATTCCATCGCTGCCGCACAGGATTCGATTGCCAATGAAGTGGCGAAGGCTCCGGTCGTGGCTGCCCAGAAGTTGTATAACGCAGGACAGTATCAGGAGGCAGAGCAGTTGCTGAACAAGGCGATTGACGAGGGCATCGCCAAACCGTATTGGTTGGCCAAGGCTTTCGTGCTGATGAGTGATATTTACAGGGCTGAAGGTCGTGTGGTGGAGGCGAAGCAGACGCTGGAGTCGTTGAAGGCCAACTACAAGGAGGATGACGATGTGAAGACATTGATAGAAGAACGCTTAAAGTTATAAGAAGAAATATGAAAAGGATATTATCACTTTTAGTATTGAGTTTTTCGTTTTTGGTTTCCTTTGCGCAGTTAGACAACACAGTGGAGGTGACCAACGAGGTGAAACCGGTCGTGACTGATGCCAAGAAGGTGGATGTGAAGACCCAAGTCGCCGAGACGAAAGTGACGCACTACACGATGCAATATGCTGTGGATGGACAGCCCCTGAACAATTATGTGCCTGAACCATTGGGTGACTATGAGAGCGAGGCGGTGTGGAAAGGCAACAAGAAGGGCTATGTGCATCTAGCTGGCGGTGTGTTGGGCAAGTTGGACGGATTGGCAGTGTATAATCTTGACTTGACGGAGAACGATGCGTTGACACTGGATTTCTCGCTGAAAGGCTTTAATGGTAAGGTGCGAAAGAACGAGTTCTTCTATCCGGTCAAATGGAAGAGCCGTGACTACCAGAACCGTGCGGCAGCGAAGTACAACCACCGTTTCGACAATGGTGTGGACTTGTATGTGAAGGGTGCCTATGAGAACCGTGTTTACAACTATATGGCCGCTAAGGGTACGACGGACAAGCAGCACAGTGTGCTGGCCAATGCCGTTGTAGGGTTCACTCCATACGAGGTGGGCAATTTCAGTATCGAAGCCAATGCGGGATTAGATTTCTTCAATCAGAATTACCGCACCACGCTTGCTGACAAGTTGGGCGAGACTTTGTTGCACGCTGATGCCGATGCCTCTTACCAGTTCAGCGACGAGCACAGTGTGGGATTGGGAGTGGGGGTCTTCCATTCTGCCTACGGCAATAATGAGTTGGAGGGCATCACCAGGATGCGTTTCACGCCACATTATTTATATAGTTCAGACTTGATGGACTTGCAACTCGGTTTGTTTGTCAGCACGAAGGGCAATGTGGCTCCAGATGCGTCACTCACCTACCACATCAATCCCAAGAGCGATGCGTTTGTGGAAGTGACTGGTGGCGAGGAAGACAACACCTTCCGTACCTTCTACAGGGAACACCCTTACTTTGCGGTGTATGGCGGCACGCCTGACGAGAAGCAGAAGATGGAAGCAGCCTTCTATCAGGTGGAGGCAAGCATAGGCTACAGATTCAAAGACTATTACGGTGTGAATGGTCAGATCAGTGCCACGTATGAGCAGGGGAAGAATGAGTATAGTTTTGAGTGGTTGGAGCCTGACAACTATGACCGTCTGGTCAGCTGTGCAGAGTTTTACAAGTGCCGCAGTTTCTCGATTGACGCTGATTTCTCATACGCTTACGAGGACATCGTGAAGTTGGACACCAAGAACCAACTGTACTTCGGAAGCTGGAAGGACGAAGGACTGAACAAATGGGTGAAGGGTGACTACAGCGACCCCGTCTTCTCGATGGATTGGAAGTTGGACGTGAAACTGATGAAAGACTTCTACTTGGGGCTTGATTGGCAATATGGTGTCTTCCATCAAGAAGACATCGGTACAGAAGATGATCCACAGTACAAGCGTCCCGCCCTCGTCAATCTAGGTGCCAGTTTACGCTACACCTTACCCATCAAACAGCCCATTACACTCTTTGTGAAGGGTGACAACCTTTTCAACCAAAAGTACGACCGTTACTATGGCTATCGCAATATCGGAGCGAACTTCGTAGGCGGATTTGCGTTGAGTTTTTAAGAAAATTGGTAAAATATTTGGTGGAATAGAGGAAAAGCCGTACCTTTGCAGCGGTAAAAGAGATTTAGGGTTCCGACATGAAGAGTGTCGGGATTCTTTTTTCTTTTCGTCTTCAAAAAAGAGTTTCTAATAACGACTAAACCAAAACAGAATATCATGGCTTATATGTCACAAGAGGGCTACGACAAATTACGTGCCCAAATCAAGCAACTGGAAGAAGTGGAGCGCCCAGAGGTGATCCGCCAGATTGCCGAGGCTCGCGAGAAAGGCGACCTCTCAGAGAATGCAGAGTATGATGCAGCGAAAGAAGCACAGGGCAAATTGGAGACCAAGATTGCCGAACTGAAGGCAGTGCTTGCTGACACGAAGATTCTTGACCCTTCGAAACTGACGAAGAAGGACGAGGTGCAGATTCTTTCGAAGGTGGAACTGAAGAATGTGGAGAACGGGATGAAACTCACCTACACCATTGTGAGCGAAGGTGAGGCTAACCTGCGTGAGAACAAGATTTCCATCAAGACCCCTATTGCTCAGGGACTCCTTGGCAAGAAAGTGGGCGATGTGGCTGAGGTCACTGTGCCACGTGGCGTGATGAAGTTCGAAATCATGAACATTAGCTTCGGATAATTATGGGTATTTTTGCTAAGATTGCAGCAGGAGAAATTCCTTCGTACAAGTGTGCAGAGAACGATGAGTTCTATGCTTTTCTCGACATCAATCCGCTGGTGAAGGGACATACGCTGGTCATTCCACGTCGTGAAGTTGATTACATCTTCGATATGGAAGATGATGAGTTGGCACGTTTCGAGGTGTTCGCCAAGAAAGTGGCGGTAGCTATCAAAGCAGCCTTCCCCTGCGTGAAAGTGGGTCAGGCTGTGTTGGGTCTTGAAGTGCCTCATGCGCACATCCACCTCATCCCGATGCAAAGTGAGAAGGACATGAATTTCGCCAATCCCAAACTCAGTCTCTCTGCTGAGGAGATGAAGGAGATTGCTGATAAGATCTATAAGGAATTCTCCAAGTAAGAAGGGCACCGCAAGATGTTGACTCAGCAAGAATGCGACTTTCTCCATTCCCGTATGCAGGGAACCATCATCGAGACGTTAGGCATTCGTTTTGTCCCTACCGATGATGAGTTCGCTGTGGCTGAGATGCCCATCGCGCCGCAGACACGCCAGTATTTAGGTGTGTTGCACGGCGGTGCTTCCCTGACTTTGGCTGAGACGATTGCAGGTGTGGGGTCACTCCATCTGACCAACTATGATGAAACCCTCGCTGTATGTGGCACAGAGGTGAATGCCAGCCACGTGGCGATGTCTGCCACAGAGGGAAAAGTCTTTGGCAAAGCGCGTCTCATTCATGCTGGTAAGAGCACTCATGTGTGGAACGTGGATATTGTGGGGGAGGATGGCACCGTCATCTCTGCTGAGCGGGTGACCAACCGAATCATCAAACGGAAATAACGCTCTCCTTGACCTTCAAGAGGAAAGGAAACGATACGAAAAAGGGGCATCTCAACTTGGAGTTGCCCCTTTTTTCGTGCCGAAGCACGAAGTTGGTTTGAGAATTGAACCTTTGTTCAACCTTTTGTTTTGCCATCGAGAATTCTCTTCTGGCGGAAGGTATTGGAGCTTCACAGCTTCACCCTCATCATTTTGGTTTAGTTAAGCATTAATTGTTTATTATTATAAGTAAAAGCAAAAGTGCGAGCGTTAAACCTTTATGTGTCAATCCACAAAAAGTAGAGAGTACATAAGAGCGTGTGCTCTTACTGGATCTCGTCTTCTCTGGTGAGGTTGATGATGGAGTCGTTCGTTGCCTTCATCTCGGCTTGACTCACATCCTTCACGTGAATGGCTTGACGTACATCGCTTGACTTAATGTAGGGGTCAACTGCCACCACATGGCTATTTTCCTCCGTTTCCTGCTCACCAATGGCGTGTTCAGCTGCGCGTCCGATGGTTAGTGCCATCGCCACTACTGCTGCGGCCTTGAAGAATGGAGCGATGTGGCGAGTCGTCAACTTGACGATATGTGCTTTGGCTTGCATAGGTTTTAGCTCAGTAGCTTCAATTTGTGCCATCATCCGCTCGTCGAAATCCTCACCCAACGTTTCTGCCTTCGCCCCAGTTTCGTAGTTGAAGAGGTCGGCATACTGCGCCAAATGTCCTGGTACATCCTCTTGAGAGAAGAACGAACGAAGAATCTGCTCTTCCTGCAATGTCGTCGTGCAGGAGAAATAGCTCTCTATCAGTTGTTCTATGTACTTGTAATCCATTTACGGGTGATTTTTTGTACTCTCTACTTATACGACGGATAAGAAACGAAAAAGTTACAGGAAAAGTGATTTTTTTTGCAAAATTTTTTCCTTCATCTCGTTTCTCGCACGGAAGAGTGTTACTTTTACGTCTGATTCTGAAATGCTTAACACATTTGCTATCTCTTTATAAGATTTTCCTTCAATGTCCCTTAATTGCAAGACGGTGCGCTGTTTTTCAGGCAACGCATTGATGATGTCGGCGATGAAGCTGGTCGTTTCCTGGTGCATCAGCGACGAATCGGTACCTCCCAGTCCTTCGTCTGGACGGTCATGCACTTGATCGTCGAACGACACAAGCTGGTTGTCCCCCTTCTCCTTTCGGTCGATGGCCAAGTTTCGAGCCATCGTCAGCGCAAAGGCCTCCAGGTTATCCACCTTGTCCAGTTCGTTACGTTTCTCCCACAACTTCATCAAGGTATCCTGCACGATGTCCTCCGCCTCCTCCCTGTTCAGGATGATGCGTAACGCCGTTCTGAAGATAATGTTCTTCAACGGTAGAATATCGTGCTTGAAATCCATCTCTCTTAACTGTCAATTGTCAACTCTCAACTGTCAACTAATCACCGTTCCTTTCTTGCCGTCAATCGCGTCTGCCTTCGTGATGATGACCCTTTTCACGCCTGCCTTTACAGCTTCGAGGGCATTCTCTATCTTTGGGATCATGCCGCCGCTGACGGTGCCGTCTGCCTTCAGCTGTTCAAAACTCTCTGCGGTGATGTGTGGAATGACGGACGCCTCGTCCTCTGGGTCAGTCAATACCCCAGCGTGTTCAAAACTGTAGATGAGGGTCACGTCGAAATAAGGAGCCAAAGCCTTTGCCGTCTCACCTGCGATGGTGTCTGCATTGGTGTTGAGCAGATGTCCTTGCTTGTCGTGCGTCAGCGGAGCCATCACAGGCACCACACCCTCGCCAATCAACGTGGCAAGCATACGTCCGTCACATACATCCACATCGCCCACGAAACCGAAGTCCACCATTTCCTCTGTACCATCATCCATCTTCACCTTCTTCAGCGGACGCTTGTGCGACAGCATCACGTTCATGTCGGCACCCGTCAGTCCCAAAGCATTGATGCCACAGGCCTGCAGACGAGCCACGATGTTCTTATTGACCAGACCGCCATACACCATCGTCACCACCTTCAGCATCTCTGCGTCCGTCACACGGCGACCACCAATCATCGTGCTCTCGATACCCAACTGTGCTGCCACCTTCGTAGCAGACCTGCCGCCACCATGCACAAGCACCTTAGCGCCCTCGATGGCACTGAAATCTCGAAGCAATTGTTGGAGGCTCTCCTCGTCCTCCACAATCTTGCCTCCCACCTTCACTACTGTCAGTTCTTTCATTCTTCTAAACCTTAACGTTAACTTTAACCCAAACTGTTTTCTTCAATCACCTCTCACCTCAATCACACCTCAAAATCGAGACAACTTCTCTGCACCGTATAGGGGCGCACTTTGCCGTTTGCCACAGCTACATGTTCCGGGTGCTGGGCATATCCCTTCAGGGCTTCCTCCGATTCCAGCGTACTGTCGAGCATCACGTCAGCGTTGGATGATGCCAAACGGCCGTCAATCTGTACCTTCACATCCAGGAGTCCGGGCACCTTGCCCACCAGTCCTTCAAGACCTTCCTTGATGCCTTTTTTCACATCTTGCTTCTCGCTTTCCGAGAGTTCTGGATTCAATGTCCAGAGAATAATGTGCTTAACCATTGCTTGTTTGTTTTTAAGTTCTTGGTGTGCAAAGATAGTGTAAATCGAGCGAAGAACCAAAAGAAATCCCCTTTTCTTTTGATGCAAAAGAAAGTCGCCTACAATCGCAGGCGACTTTCTTATATATATAATAATGTATATTACTCCTGTACGTAGTTGGCCAGCTGCTCTACATCGAGTTGCTGGATGTAGTTGAAGTGCTTGGCCACTTCGCTTTCGGCGTAGTTCATGAAGACTACGAGAGACTTGCCGAAGAGCTCGGGCGCACGCTGGGTGTCCTGCAGGAGGAGGTGACACATGATGACGTAGGCGGTCATCTCGTAGAGCTTGCGGGCGCAGAGGTCGAGGAAGTCCTGATTTCCAGGTTCCTTTGCCTTCTCGATGCTCTGGGCGAGCTTCTCAGCCATTGCCTTGATACGCTCAGCATAAGCGGCGTACTCGGCTGCAACGGGCTGTGCCTCGAAGTCCTTGATGACACCAGCATAGAAACCAGAGGTGATGTAGCGGATAGCTGCCACTGTCTGGAGCTGAGTGGTACCCTCGTAGATAGACATGATGCGGGCGTCGCGATAGACACGCTGGCACTTGTACTCAAGCATGAAACCAGAACCACCGTGTACCTGGATAGAGTCGTAGGCAGACTCGTTGGCGAACTCAGAGTTCATACCCTTGGCGAGTGGCGTGAAGGCATCAGCGAGCTTGCTGTACTTCTTGAACTCGTCACGCTCTTCTGGCGTGAGCTTGCGCTCCTTGGAGATGTCGTCGAGTGCCTTGTAGATATCCACATAACGGGCAGTCATGTAGAGGAGTGAACGACCTGCATCGAGCTTTGCCTTGATGCGTGCAATCATATCGTAAACGGCTGGGAAGTGAATGATCTCCTTGCCGAACTGCTTACGGTCACGAGCATAGTTGATAGCCTCTTCGTAAGCAGCCTGCTCAGCACCTACTGACTGAGAAGCGATACCCAGACGGGCACCGTTCATCAGACCCATCACATACTTGATGAGACCGAGTTTCTCAGAGCCGCAGAGTTCTGCCTTAGCGTTCTTGTAAACAAGTTCGCAAGTTGGGCTTCCGTGAATACCGAGTTTGTTCTCGATACGACGTACATTCACACCACCGTTGCGCTTGTCGTAGATGAACATGGAAAGACCACGGCCATCACGAGTGCCTTCTACTGAACGAGCCAGTACGAGGTGGATATCAGCGTCACCGTTAGTGATGAAACGCTTCACACCGTTCAGACGCCAGCAGTTCTCCTTCTCGTCGAAGGTAGCCTTGAGCATTACAGACTGGAGGTCAGAACCTGCATCAGGCTCAGTCAAGTCCATTGACATGGTCTCGCCGGCACAAACACGTGGGATGTAACGCTTGCGCTGATCTTCGTCACCAAACTCATAGAGTGTTTCGATACAATCCTGGAGTGACCAGATGTTTTCGAAACCAGCATCACCTTCAGCGATGATTTCGTTGGCTGCGGTGTAAACCACGTTGGGCAGATTCAAACCGCCATAACGACGTGGCATCGTCATACCACAGAGACCAGCCTTGATGGTGGCGTCGAGGTTCTCGTAGGTCTTGCTGGCATAGCGCACACGACCATTCTCGCAGTGAGGACCCTCAGCATCCACATCCTCAGAGTTAGGACCGATGATGTTGGCATTGATGTCGCCTGTGATTTCGAGCAGGCTGTCATAGTTCTCCTGTGCATCCTCGTAGTCCTTGGGTGCATAGTCATACTGACCATAGTCAGCGTAGTTTCTCTCCTTCAACTCAACGATACGTTTCATCAAAGGGTGTTCCATGTGGAATTTAATCTCAGGAACGTCTGTATAGGAATTTGCCATGATTACTTAGAATTCTTCTTATAGTACTTAATGAGTTTTGGAACAACCTCTTCGATGGTGCCGTTGATGATGTAGTCGGCAATCTGGTTGATAGGTGCGTTGGGGTCGTTGTTGATGGAGATGATGATGCCCGACTCCTTCATACCTGCCACGTGCTGGATAGCACCAGAGATACCGCAGGCGATATACACCTTTGGACGTACAGTCGTACCTGTCTGACCAATCTGGCGGTCGTGGTCAATCCAACCAGCATCCACTGCTGCACGGCTGGCACCTACCTCTGCGTGAAGCTCCTTAGCGAGTTCGAACAAGAGGTTGAAACCTTCGGGACCACCTACACCGTAACCACCTGCTACGATGATAGGAGCACCCTTGAGGTTGTGCTTAGCCTTCTCCACATGACGGTCGAGCACCTTCACAACATAGTCAGTAGTGGGCACATACTTGGCCACGTCGTGCTTGATGACTTCACCCTTGTAGTTCTCGTCGAGGATTTCCTTCTTCATCACACCGTCACGAACGGTTGCCATCTGTGGGCGATGTTCTGGGTTGACGATGGTGGCGATGATGGAACCGCCGAAAGCTGGACGGATCTGGTAGAGCTGGTCTTCGTAGTGCTTATCGACCATGTTGCCCTCAGCATCTTTCACCTTCATATCGAAGGAACCAATCTCCAACTGGGTGCAGTCTGCTGTCAGACCTGAGTGAAGGGCAGAAGACACGCGAGGACCGAGGTCGCGACCAATGACGGTAGCGCCCAAGAGGCAAATCTGTGGCTTCTCCTCCTTGAAGAGGTTCACGACTGCAGAAGTGTGGGGGAGTGAAGTGTAAGGGAAAAGACCCTCAGCGTCAAAGATGTGTACGCGGTCAACGCCATAAGGAATGACCTGCTTCTCAACACCATCGAGACCTGTTCCAACGAGTACAGCCTCCAGCTGAACACCGAGCTGGTTGGCGAGTTTGCGACCCTTGGTGCAAAGCTCCAAACTTACGTCAGCAACCTTGTTGCCTTCAAGTTCACAATATACAAATACGTTATTCATGATTATCCGATGGTATTGCTTTCCATAAGTTCAACAATCAGGCTCTCCACATCAGCGTCAGAAGAAGTGAGAGTCTTGTTTTCCTTGGCCTTGAAGACGATGCTCTTCACGGCTTTCACGTTGGTGGGAGAACCAGCCTTACCGATCTGTGCTGGATCAGCCTCGATGTCGGCAGCCCCCCAAGTGGTGAACTCGCGGTTCTTGTTAGCCCATACGCGCTTCACGTTGCGAACACGGCAAGGAGCGGCAGAGCCGTTCACCGTTACAACGATGGGGAGAGGACCTTCCACTGTCTCGACACCACCGTCGATGTGACGCTTGGCCACAATCTTCTTGGCTTCCTTGTCGAGCGAGATAATCTCCTCTGTGTAAGTGATCTGGGTGAGACCCAACTTCTCTGCCACCTGTGGACCTACCTGTGCGGTGTCACCGTCGATAGCCTGACGGCCGCAGAGGATGATGTCATAGTCACCCACCTTCTTGATGGCCTGAGCCAACGTGTAGGAAGTGGCAAGGGTGTCGGCGCCGCCTAATGGACGGTCAGAAATGAGGATACCCTCATCGGCACCACGATAGATACCCTCCTTCAGCACCTCAGCTGCCTTGGGCAGACCCATAGTGAGCATGGTGATGGTGGAACCAGGGTTAGCGTCCTTCAGGCGAAGTGCCTGCTCAAGGGCGTTCAAGTCCTCGGGGTTGAACACAGCAGGCAGAGCCGCACGGTTCACTGTACCCTCTGGAGTCATCGCATCAGGACCGACGTTGCGTGTGTCTGGTACCTGCTTTGCGAGTACAATGATTTTCAAACTCATAAGTTAATGTATTGATTGTTTTTTGGATATATTCGGTTTTGCGGGTGCAAAGGTACGACTTTTTTTCCGTACCACAATGAATTATAGGCATTTTAATGCACAAAAACACAAAAAGAGTGCAAAGGAGGGCGCATTTGCCTAAAGTGGGTCAACGTCGTAGTAGATGTTAAGGTTCTTCGCCACAGGCAGAGCGAGCATTTGTTGCTGGATGGCAATGAGATTTTTTCGTACTTTGTCAGTGGAGGCCTGTTGCTCAATCTTGAGCATAATCTTGCGGATGTAGAGCGACTGAATCCGGGCAATGGGAGGACGGTCGGGACCCAGTACACGCTCTCCAAAGACGGCACGCAGCCGTTGTGCCATTTCATCGGCCAAGTGGTCGAGCAGGCGGTCATCCTTGTGGCGCAGATAGACGTAGATGAGGCGTCGGAAAGGAGGGTAGTAGAACATCTGACGCTCCGTCATCTGGGTGTAGAACATCTGCCAGTAGTCGTTCTGCGTGATTTGGCGGATGATGTCGCTGTCGGCCGAGCGTGTCTGCAAGATGACGTGTCCAGACGTGTTGTTGCGTCCTGCACGTCCAGCCACTTGACTGAGGGTCTGGAAGGTGCGCTCATAACTGCGGAAGTCTGGCAGATTGAGCATCGTGTCGGCATCCAGAATACCCACCACCGATACACGGTCGAAGTCCAATCCTTTGGTCACCATTTGGGTGCCGATGAGGATGTCGGCCTGATGGGTGGAGAAGTCGTTGATGATGCGCTCGTACTGGGCACGGGTTTTGGCGGTGTCGAGATCCATCCGCAAGGTGGTCGCCTCAGGAAATAGCTGGGCGATCTGCTCCTCAATCTTCTCTGTGCCTGTGCCAATATCGATGAACTTATTTTCCTCGCAGGCAGGACAGCGTTCAGGGATGTGTGCCGTGTAGCCGCAGTAGTGGCAGGTGAGAGTGGAGGTCTTCTTGTGGAGGGTCAGAGTGACGTCGCAATGGGGACAGCGTGGCACCCATCCGCAAGTTTTGCACTCGATAAAGGACGAGAAACCCCGCCGATTTTGGAAGAGGATAATCTGCTCTTGGCGACTGAGGGCATCCTGCATCACTTCGATAAGTCGGGGTGAGAAGCCTCCCTTCATCAGTTTCTTGCGTTTGGCTTCCCTGATGTCAACCACCTCGATGGTCGGCAGTTGCATGTCACGATAGCGTTGGGTGAGTGCCACATAACCGTAGCGTCCCTTGCGTGCCCAATGGTATATCTCGAAAGAGGGCGTTGCTGTACCCAACAGGGTTTTGGCGCCAAACATGTGAGCCAGCATGATGCCAGCGTTGCGGGCATGATAGCGTGGTGCTGGTTCCTGCTGCTTGTAACTCTGTTCGTGCTCTTCATCCACGATGACAAGTCCCAAGTTCTGGAAGGGCAAGAAGATGCTGGAACGGACACCTAGAATCAGTTGGTAAGGCATCGAGGAGGCTTGTCGTTTGTACACATCGAGACGTTGGACATCCGTGAATTTGGAATGATAGACCCCCATATTGTCGCCAAAGACTTGCCGCAGCCGTTCCGTGATTTGGGTGGTCAGCGCAATCTCAGGGAGCAGGTAGAGCACTTGCTTTCCTTGTTGCAAGTACTTGCTGATGAGGTGGATGTATATCTCCGTTTTGCCCGACGAAGTGACTCCATGAAGGAGCGTGACATTCTTGGTGAGAAAGGACGTCTCAATCTCGTCCATTGCCGTCTGCTGGGAAGCGTTGAGCGTTGTTTGTTGAGCGTCGAGCATGGAGGGTTGACAGGCTGCTTTACTTCCCTTCCTTTTGCGTGAAGACTCCTTCAGCGCCTTCTCATCCGTTGGTTTCATCGCCCCAGGCAGGGCGGCCTTCATCACATCGCCCAAAGGACAGAGATAATAGTTGCTGATCCACTGCCAGAAAGAGAATTGCTGCTCGTTCACCACAGGGTGGTCATCCAGCACCTCCATGATGGGCTTGATTTCCACTCCCTGAGGGGCGTTGTGGTGGGTGCGCAGCACGACACCCGTATAGATTTTGTTCTTGCCGAAGGGCACAACAACTCGACAGCCTCGCATCACCCGAGTCTCCAAGTCAGGAGGAACGAGGTATGTGAAGCTGTCGAATGGTATAGGGAGTGTGATGTCGGCAAACATCAATTAGAACAAGTAAGTCAGAGAAATCTGGTGAGTGTTGTTCTTCAGCTTACCCTTGATGGCCTTGCCCGCTAAATCTGTAGCGGACACCTCTGCTGTATTGCCCAATGCAATGTTGTAGTTGTAACCTACACGAAGATGACTGAGAGCAGTCACACCGCAACCTACGTTCCAAGAGAAAGCAGATCTCTTCAGTTCCCAACCTGCATCAGCATTCTTCACTGTCCAGTGACGGTCACCGATGTTCCAAGAGAACTGAGGACCCGTTGCCACATACACGCTGGCAAGACTGCTTAAGCCCACAGTGTATTTTGCGTTGATGGGCAATGAAACGTAGTGGAAAGTCTTGTGCGACTCGATATAGTCACCTTCAGGGGTGTTCGTGTCCAAATCGTAACCTTCATAACCGCCCATACCGATGCAACGGTTGTCATAGAGCAATGAAATGTCAGCGCCCAGGCCTACGATGGGAACGGTCACGTCAGCAGTTACACCGGCAAAGAAACCGTTGCGGTTCTTCTTGTCGAGATTGACAGGCAGGTTCTTCACGCTGAAGCTGTTCACGTTCAAACCAGCTTTCACACCAAACTTGATCTGTGCCTGAGAAGGCAGAGCGAATGCAAGGGCTGCCACGATGACAGCAAGACTCAAAATGTTCTTCTTCATACTTTAGTATTATTAATGATTAGTAGATAAATATTTTTTGCAAAGGTACGATAATGTGAGCACAATACAAAATGAAAGAAAAATTTTTTTTATTTTTTCTTTATTTTTTCTTGCTTCTTTTCTGCGAAGGGAGAAAACTCCTACCGATTTATTCGCTAACAATCAGCACGTTGCAAAAGGTTTAAATCGCCTTCCCTATATCTGTTATAGGAAATCCCCTACCGTTTGGGGATTTTCAGTTTGAAACCCCTGTCAAAAGTCCGTAACTTTGCATCGTCAACAAAAAAAGGTTAAAGGTTATAGGTTATAGGTTAAAGA
>JAFXVS010000029.1 GCA_017534815.1 Bacteroidaceae bacterium
ATTCTCTTCTGTTTCCGTCAATACCGGAAAAAGATATATTCAGGTGGCTTTGGCCCCGGTGTTCCACCTCTTCCCATCCCGAACAGAGAAGTTAAGCCCGGGCGCGCCGATGGTACTGCACCGCAATGCGGGAGAGTAGGTCGCCGCCTTCTTGATGAGAACCTCTGCAATACAATATTGCGGAGGTTCTTTCGTTATTAATAATAGATGTTTCATTATAGTATTAATAGGAATATAGATGTTTGAGAGGGTTCGTAATATTAGATATGTGTTGGTCCTGTTTGCTATGTTGATAGCGATGGGGTCATTGTTTACGTCTAATTATCTGATTGCGGATTTGGAGCTGGAGGAACGAAACCGTATGGAGGTTTGGGCGGAGGCTATGCGTTCCTTGAATGCTGCAGATGAGAATACGGATATGAACCTGGTGTTGAAGGTGATAAACGGAAATCATACCATTCCTGTGATCATCGTAGATAAGGAAGGAGCGGCGATGTCTTCGCGGAACATTTCTAAATCCTTTATGATGGATGAGGATTCTATAGAATATTTGACCTCGTTGGCGAAGGAGTATCGTGCTGATGGACGTGCTATCCGCATTGATATGCCTCAGGAGTTTGACCCTGATGATTACATCACTATTTGTTATGATGAGTCACTGATGCTGAAGCGGTTGGCGATATATCCATACATCCAGTTGGGTGTAGTCGTACTGTTTGTACTCATTGCCATCTTCGCTATTTTCTCGGCTATGAAGGCAGAGCAGAACAAAGTGTGGGTGGGACTCTCGAAGGAGACTGCGCATCAGTTGGGCACTCCTATATCGAGTTTGATGGCCTGGCATGAAGTGTTGAAGGAAACCTATCCCGATGATGCTTTGCTGCCCGAGATGGAGAAAGACATCAAACGATTGGAGCGTATTGCTGACCGATTCTCCAAGATAGGTTCCATTCCTGAACCGAAACCTGAAGACATACTGGAAGTGATTGATAGGGTGGTGGTTTATATGCGGAAACGTACATCGAACAAGGTAATCATTACAACCCATTACCCTGCTGATTCTGTGATTGTTAGTCTAATTGCAAGTCTCTTTGAATGGGTGGCTGAGAATCTGTGTAAGAACGCTGTGGATGCGATGGATGGTGCGGGTTCCATTGATATCACTGTGGAAGAGGATGAGAAAAGGGTGTATGTGGATGTGAAGGATACGGGGAAGGGTATAGCGAAGGGCAATTTTGATTCAGTGTTCAAGCCTGGATTTACGACGAAGGAACGTGGTTGGGGACTTGGACTTTCCTTGGCAAAGCGAATTGTCGAGGCCTATCACAAGGGCAGAATTTATGTTCTTGATTCCGAGGTGGGTGTGGGTACGACCTTCCGAATTGAGTTGCCGAAAGCCCCCCCTGAGGCGTAAAATCCTGCAGCAAACAAGCGAAAATCCCTTCAAGACAGAAAAAGTTGCAGTTTTTTCATTTGTGTTAGGAAATAAATTTGTACCTTTGCACTCCAAATGGGTATGATGGATACATATAAGATTGATTTATTGAGTTCTGGACTCGGAGGCAAGACCTTTGAATACGAGATTGGCGATGCTTTTTTCGCTAAAATCGGCGGACTCATTCAGCGCGGCAACATCCACACGACGGTGGCATGTTTGAGTGCAGGTTCAGTCTTTAAGTTCCAAATCCATAGCGTTGGCACAATCATTGTTCCTTGCGACCGTTGTCTGGCAGATCTCGAATTGCGGATTGAGACGTCAGATGTTTTAGACGTGAAGTTAGGCGATGAGTATGCTGACGAAGGTGACTGTGTGGTAGTTCCTGAGGCTGAAGGTTATCTTGACCTTGCACAGTTCATCTATGAGTTCATAGCGCTCAGCATGCCGATGTCGTGTTGTCACGAACCTGGGAAATGTGACGATGCGATGATGCACGAACTCAGCCGTCATCAGCCCACCCGAAGTGGGTATGAAGATGCAGAGCGGGAGGATTCAGCAGAGAATGGTGACGCACAGGATGTGTCGGTGGGGGAGGATTCCGACGAACCCGTTGACAGTCGTTGGGCGGCACTCAAACAACTTAAAGAACAACTAAAAAAATAAAAAGAAAATGGCACATCCTAAAAGAAGACAGTCAAAGACTCGTACAAGAAAAAGAAGAACTCATGATGTAGCAGTAGCTCCAACACTTGCAGTTTGTCCAAACTGCGGTGAATTCTACGTATATCACACAGTATGCCCTTCTTGCGGTTACTACCGTGGTAAGGTGGCTATCGTCAAGGAAGCTGCAATCTAAAAATCCTCCTCTCTCATGGGAAAAATCAATGCTGTTATAACCGGTGTAGGTGGATGGGTTCCAACATACATCCTTGACAATGAGGAGATGTCCACCCTTGTCGATACTAGCGACGAGTGGATCATGGAGCGCATCGGCGTCAAGACCCGCCACATCCTGAAGCCCGAAGAAGGTGCTGGAACCTCGTTCATGATGACCAAGGCTGTGAAGCAACTCCTTGACAAGACGGGTGCCGACCCCGACTCCATTGAGGCTGTGATTGTTGCAACGACAACTCCTGACTACCATTTCCCTTCAACCGCATCGCTCATCATTGGCAATCTCGGCATGAAGAACGCCTTCGGTTTTGACATGGAGGCTGCTTGTTCAGGTTTCCTCTATGCGATGGAGACCGGCGCTGGCTTTATTCGCAGCGGACGCTATAAGAGAATCATCGTGTGCGGCGGTGACCACATGTCGTCTATGACGAACTATCAGGATCGCAATACCTGTCCCATCTTCGGTGACGGTGCTGCATGTGTGCTGATGGAGGGTACTGAAGAGGAATACGGACTCATGGACAGCTATTTCCGTGTGGACGGCAAAGGTTACGAACACTTACACATGGCAGCAGGTGGCTCGGCCAACATGCCAAGCCATGAGACGGTTGACCAGCGGCTCCACTTCGTCTATCAGGAAGGTCGCGCTGTGTTCAAGCACGCTGTGACCGATATGTCTGACGCTGTGGAACTTGTGGCCAAGCGCAACAACCTGACGAAGGACGACATTGCATGGATTATTCCTCACCAGGCCAACGTCCGCATCGAGAGTGCGGTGGCACGTCGCATCGGCGTGGAGGAAGGCCACGTGATGATCAACGTCGATCACATGGCCAACACCTCTGGCGGTACGCTTCCCCTTTGCCTTTGGGAGTATGAATCTCAGTTGAAGAAGGGCGACAAACTCATCTTCACCGCCTTCGGCGCAGGCTTCACATGGGGCGCAAGTTACATGATTTGGGGCTACGATGGCAGCGAGTTTGCTGATACCCCTGCCGAGTTCTACAAGGAGGGTACCATCAGCCGCGAAGAGTGGTACGCCAAGAGAGGCTGGAAGAAATAAGAATATAGAGATAAGATAAAGAAGGGGCGCATCGCACAAAACGGTGCGCCTTTTTTCTTGAAAAGAACGATCAATGCATAAATCAGGATTTGTAAACATCGTAGGCAACCCGAACGTGGGGAAATCTACGCTCATGAACCAATTGGTTGGTGAGCGCATTTCCATTGCCACGTTCAAGGCACAGACCACACGCCATCGCATTATGGGTATTATCAATGATGATGATGCCCAGATTGTGTTTTCTGACACTCCTGGTGTCTTGAAGCCCAATTACAAGTTGCAGGAATCCATGCTCGCTTTCTCTGAGAGTGCGCTTGTCGATGCCGATGTGCTCCTCTATGTCACTGACCCAATGGAGAAGATTGACAAGAACGGTGACTTCCTGCAGAAGGTGGCGAAGATGGACGTGCCTGTGCTCGTGCTCATCAACAAGATTGACTTGACGGACGAGAAGAACCTCGTGGCTCTCGTTGAGCAGTGGCACGAAATCCTTCCCAAGGCCGAGATCCAGCCCATCTCAGCCCTGCACAAGTTCAATGTCCAGTCCGTGTTGGCACGCATCAAGGAACTCCTGCCAGAGTGTCCGCCATACTTCGACAAGGATCAGCTTACTGACAAGCCTGCCAAGTTCTTCGTGTCTGAGATCATCCGCGAGAAGATTCTCCTTTATTACGACAAGGAGATCCCTTATGCTGTCGAGGTGGGTGTGGAGAGTTTCAAGGAAGATCAGACCCACATCCACATCCGTGCCGTCATCAATGTTGAGCGTGATTCTCAGAAGGGCATCATCATCGGTCATCAGGGCAAGGCTCTCAAAAAGGTGGGTACTGAAGCCCGCAAGAGCCTTGAGAAGTTCTTCGGCAAGAGCATCTACCTTGAGACTTACGTCAAGGTGGACAGGGATTGGCGCAACTCTACTAAAGAATTGAATCTTTTCGGATACAATCCTGAGTGAGGAATATATCTTTTATTGGAAGTCCCACAGAAACATTTCCTTTATTTTCGTTGTTTCTGTGGAACTTTTATTTTTCATTGAAAGTTTTGGAGGATATTTTTTTGTGTTTTGAGGGATAATCCGTATCTTTGTCGCCGAAATCATCATTAAAAATAGAATAAAACTATGGAGAATTTCAGAGAATTGGTGCAGATGCGCCGCAGTGTGAGGAAGTTTACGGATGAAGAAATCAAGCCAGAGGACTTGCAGACGATTTTAAGGGCTGCGCTGATGGCTCCGACGAGCAAGGGTACGAGGGCTTGGCACTTTGTTGTGGTGGATGACAAGACGATGCTGGAGAAAATATCGCTGTGCCGTCCGATGGGTAGTCAGTTCATTGCCGGTGCAAAGGTGGCTGTTGTCGTGCTGGGTGATAGAGTCGTGACGGATGCCTGGTGTGAAGATGCTTCGATTGCAGCCGTGACGATGCAGTATCAGACGGCAGATTTGGGTTTGGGCTCATGTTGGTGTCACATCCGTAACCGTTTTATGGAAAATGGAGACCCTTCAGACAATGCGCTGCGGTTCTTGCTGCATTATCCTGAGAATCTGACAGCGGAGTGTGTCATTGGTATCGGTTATCCAGCCATCGAGCGTAAGCCGCAGGATGAAGATAAACTGAAATGGGAGAATGTACATATAGGAGGATTCCCTGAGGAGTGAAGAGTTTCGGGTTTAGAACTTGGTGTGAATAATCTTTTTCGTTTATGAGGGTTGCATTGATTGGAGCTGGTAATTTGGCCACAAACTTGGGAAAGGCACTAATTCGTGCGGAGCATGAGGTGGTGCAAGTGTGGAGCCGGACGGAGGAGTCGGCGGGCGCATTGGCAATGGTGCTGAAGTGTTCGTGGACAACGAATCTGGAGGAGGTTGTGAAGAATGCGGATGTGTTCATCATTGCGGTGAAGGACTCGGTGTTAGCATTGGTGGCGTCGGCATTGAAGGAGGGTAGAGAGGGACAGCTGATGGTTCATACAGCGGGGAGCCTGCCGATGGGTGTACTGCCGACAGAACGTCGTGGAGTACTTTATCCGATGCAAACCTTTTCAAAGAATAAGGAGGTGGATTTCAGAGTGATACCTTGTTTCGTTGAATCATCGAAAGAGAAGGATCTGGCATTGCTTAAGACGCTCTCGAGCACAATCTCAAACACGGTTTATGAATTGGATGGAGAGAACAGGAAGTATTTGCATTTGGCGGCTGTGTTCTGCTGCAATTTCGCTAATCACTGCTTCACTTTGAGTGCGGATTTGCTGAAGAAACATGGTGACTTGCCGTTCAGTGTGATGCTTCCGCTCATTGACGAGACAGCGGCGAAACTTTATGCGATGTCACCTCGTGAAGCTCAGACGGGACCTGCTGTGCGGTGGGATGAGAACGTGATGGCAAAGCAGTTGCAACTTTTGGCTGATGAGTCTAACATGCAGAAGATTTATGAACTCATGAGCAAAAGCATTCATGGGATGATTTAGGGTTGCGAATATAGAGTTGAGAGTTTAGGGTATAGAGTATAGAAATTAGAGTTGAAAAGATATGATAAATTATGATTTGAAGAAGATACGGGCCGTGTTTTTCGATGTGGACGGGGTCTTGTCATGCGAGACCATTCCGCAGCATCCGAACGGTGACCCAATGCGCACGGTGAACATCAAGGATGGTTATGCCATGCAGCATGCGGTGAAGTGCGGACTCAAACTTGCCATCATCACGGGTGGCAGGACGGAGGCGGTGCGCATCCGTTACGAGGGTTTGGGACTGAAGGATGTGGTGCTCGGTGCGGCTGTAAAAATTAAGGCGTACAGGGAACTGAAACGGAAGTACCATCTGAAGGACGAACAAATCGTTTATGTGGGCGATGACATCCCCGACTATGAAGTGTTGAAGACCTGTGGGCTGCCATGCTGTCCTGCTGATGCCGCTCCTGAAATCAAGGACATCTGTACCTATATCTCCCATAAGAATGGTGGGCAGGGATGTGCTCGCGATATCTTGGAACAAATATTAAAAGCACAAGACAAATGGATACACGACAGCACAGCGTTCGGTTGGTAGATTACAAGGTCATCCTCGCCAGCAACTCGCCGCGTCGTAAGGAACTTCTGGGCGGACTTGGCCTTCCGTTCGAGGTCAGAACTCTGAAGGACATTGACGAGAGTTATCCGGAGACGTTGAGGGGTGAGGAGATACCCAAGTTCATCTCTGGCAAGAAGGCGGAAGCCTATAAGCAGACGATGGCGGATGACGAGATGATCATTACCGCCGACACCATCGTCTATGACAACGGACAGGTGCTTGGCAAGCCGAAGGATAGGGTAGAGGCCATGCAGATGCTCCGTGAACTCTCGGGTCATGCCCATGAGGTCATCACGGGTGTTAGCATCGTCACGAAAGAGAAGACCGTGCAGTTTGCCTCCACGTCGAAGGTCTATTTTGCTGACCTGACGGACGAAGTGATTACATACTATGTAGATTATTATAAGCCCTTCGACAAGGCTGGCGCATACGGTATTCAGGAATGGATTGGCTATGTGGCTGTCACCCGCATCGAAGGCTCCTATTTCAACGTTATGGGCTTGCCCATTCAGAGACTTTACACAGAATTGAAACAATTTTCAGGTTCTATAAGATTATAAGTTCGATAAGACCTGTTCAAAAACTATTTATCAATGGAAACTTACATTCACGAACTCGATGACATTGATTTGCAGATACTGCGAATCGTTCAGGACAACAGCCGTATGACTACCAAGGAATTGGCGCAGAAGATTCACCTCTCCGTCACTCCTACCTATGAGCGTCAGCGTCGCCTCGAACGCATGGGCTACATCAAGGGCTATGTGGCTGTGCTCGATGCCAACAAGATGGAGCGTGGCTTCATGGTCTTTTGCAACGTCTCCATGAAGCAGATTAACAAGCAGATTGCCAACAGCTTCCGCGAAACAGTAGGTTCGTGGAACGAGGTGACAGAGTGCTACAACATCTCTGGCGATGGCGACTATTTGCTGAAGATTTGCGTGAGCAGCATGCAGAAGTACCAGCAGTTCATCCTCGACAAACTGGGCGACTTCCCCTACATCTCGCAGGTGCGCTCCTTCTTCGTGATGGACACGCTCAAGCTTACTTACGGATTCCCATTGTAGTGCTGATGATGTCCCGCACGTCCTCGTAGCTTACACAGATGGTGCAAGCGCCCGAGGCGTAGGGGGCGATGTCATATTCGTTGTAGTGGAACTCGATACTGTCCTCCCGCATGGCGAAGTTGTTGCTGATGAACATGTCGGCCATCTCCAGGATGCCCTTCTGATGCAGCTCGTCCAATGAGCGGACATGCTGATCCTCCATCAGTTTGGCCAGCAGGATGTCCTGCAGTTGCGGCTGGTTGGAGGTGGGGAAGACATCGTCGAGGGTGATGAACTCGCCCGTCTTGGCATTGAAGCGCAGGATGGTGGTCTGCTTGCTGGGATGCGCACCCCCCGTGAAGACATCCTCCAGCAGCCAGTAGTTGATGACATTCTTCATCCCGTATTCGGCGCGTCCCGTCAGGTGGTCATGATAGACATTCGCGATCCTGTCGCCATGAAATTCCGTCTTCACATCCTCGATGTATTGCGCGACCGCCTCGTCTATGCTCAGTTCGCTCGACTGTTTCAGCAGCAGCTCGATCAGCTGTCCGTTGATGAGGTTGCACGCCTTCTCGTTGGCGACGTTCTCCGACCGCATGAACTGCATATCCACCTTCACGTCCATCTTGCGGTTCTCCAGCTCGTGCAGCAGTCCGAAGCTCGTCGTGTCCGCCTCCTCTCCGTCCAGCGGCTTCTCGGTCAGCTGCTCCATCTTCTCCACGTTGTAGAACTCGATGTCCTTCCAGTTTGTGCCCGAATTGCATGCAGTGGTGAGGGTGGCGAGCGACGTTCCTAAAAACATATATATGTAATGTGTAAGATGCCTTTTCATTGTTCTTCCTTCAAATTCGGGCGCAAAGGTACGATTTTTCTCCCGATGATGAATGTTATTCCGATAAGAATGTCTAATTTTGCCGCCGAAAATAATCAATAGGTTCAGATATGTCACTTATTAAATGTCCTGAGTGCGGCAACGAGATCAGCGATTTGGCCGCGTCATGTCCACAATGTGGATGCCCTATCAATTCCCAAACAGTGCCATCCCTCAAGCAGAAGCCAGCATCGTCGGCTCAGCAGCCGGCGCCCAACGCTCCTGCCAAGAAGCGTGCGGGGGCGACGATTGCCATCGTGTCGGTGGCCATCCTCATCCTGGCAGGTGCGGCCGCGTGGTTCCTCTTCTTCCGTGGCGGTACTGATGACGATGAGCGCAGAGCCTACGACGCCATTATGCGGTATGAGAATGCCCATCAGCTCGATTCGCTCAGCGAGGCGCTCAATGATTATTTTGACACCTACAACTCCGACGCCTACCACTATTCCCAACTGAAGGGGCTGCACGACCGCTTCTTCACCGAGCGTGCCGATTGGCAGGCCGCAGAGGGGATACTCTCCATAGAGTCCGTGCGTCATTTCCTCGACGTGCATCCCGATGGATTCTTCCTCAAGGACGCCAAGCAGAAACTCGATTCCCTGTCCTACAAGGATGCCAAGGAGGTCAACACTCGCGAGGCGTTTGAGCACTATCTCAGCCAGTTTCCCCAAGGCAAGTACACTGCCGAGGCGAGGAATTTGCTCTCCGACCTGGATAGCGAAGAACTGAGCGTAGAGGAGAAAGCGTCCGTGAAGGAAGCGCTGACAGCCCATTTCGACGCCCTCGGCGACAATGACAAGGAGGCCATCGCCTCCACTTTGGCCGACGAGATCAGTTCCTACATCGGCAAGTCCAATCCCGAGCTGGAGGACATTTACGCCTACATGACCAACATGCACTCCTCCGGCCGCATCATCGTCTTCATCGTGAAGAACCTCAACATCACCAAAGTCGATGCCGCCGGACGAACCATCTACAACGCCCAGTTCTCCCTCGACGAGGAGGCCTACAAGCGCGGTCATCACTCCGGACTCGACACCGAGGCTGGCGAACCGACGGAGAACACCGAGGAACCTGCCGAGGTCAAGCACTTCTCCGGCACCGCCGTGTTGAACAGCTCGATGAAAATAACATCATTAGTTTTGAGGAAGTAAAAAGAAAGGGATGCATCAGCCGACGCATCCCTTTCTTTTTTATCAGACCGCATCCTCGCTCGGATCCACGTTCAGTCCCGGTCGGAGCGGCTCCGTTTCCAGGTTCTCAGCCTTCTTGATCGAGAAGGAACCGTCGGTGGCCACCTTCAGCTCAAGCGGGTAGGCCATGTTGTCCGACGTCTCGTCGGGGTCGCCCACGGTGAGGATGAAGTAGAAGGCGGAGCGGTCGTCAATCTTCATGTAGTTGTAGTTGACGCCCACCACGGTGGAGGTCTTCAGGAAGTTGGCGGGCACATAGTCGCGGAAGTTGTTCTTGTAGAACGTCTTGCTGAACACCTTCGTGCTGTCGCGCGTGATGGTGACGGTGGCGCGGCTCTCGTGATACTCCAGTCCCTGCGTGTTGATGAGCACGGGCATCGAGTCCACGTGCTCGAACCGTAGCGAGTAATTGTAGCGTTTCCCGTTGATGCTGATGGTGTCGGCCAGCGTGTAGTCGCGCAGGGAGATGATGCCCGTCTTCGGATCCACATCCTCCACGATACGTTCCTGTACGGGTGGCTGCTTTTCCCCGTTGCAAGCCATCATCAGCATAGTGAGCAGTACGATGCCAGCGCATTTCATATTCTTCATTGGTCAGTCAGTTTTGGTTTACGGCGGCAAAGGTACAAATAAGTGAGGGAAATACCAAATAAAAATGTATTTTCTTTTTTTTTTCCCCTCGACGGACTTTTACAGCCTGTAAAAATCAGAGAAGGCCTCCTCGGCAAACTTTTACAAACTGTAAAAATCAGAAAAGACCCCCTTGGCCGACTTTTACAGCCTGTAAAAGAAAAAAAATAGGCTATTTGTTAAACTTTACACCTGTTTTTTATGTTTCCAAATGCAGGGCGGCACGCGAGATGCGCACAGCCTGGCCGTTTTGATGATTTTGAACCGTTTTTCAAGTTGGGTTGTTCAATTGAGCAGGTCGGGACGCAAGGCTTTTGTTCTTGCCAAGGCTTGTTCGTATTCCCACTCACGGATTTTGGCTTCGTGGCCAGAGAGGAGGATTTCGGGCACAGCCCAAGTCTCGTCGGGATTGCTGATGGGATGATACTCGGCAGGACGTGTATAGACGGGTGGCTCGAGCAGGTTGTCCTGAAAGGAGTCGGATAGGGCGCTCTCCACATCGCCTATCACGCCAGGGATGACACGCACGATGGAGTCTGCCATCACGGCTGCGGCCAGTTCTCCGCCTGTGAGCACGTAGTCGCCGATGCTGACCTCGCGGGTGATGAGGTGCTCACGGATGCGGTAGTCTATGCCCTTGTAGTGGCCGCAGATAATGATGATGTTTTCTTTCAATGAGAGTTCGTTAGCCATCGGTTGGTCGAACTTCTCTCCATCAGGAGCCGTGAAGATAATCTCATCATAATGGCGTTCTGCCTTCAGGGCTGAGATGCAGGCGTCGAGCGGTTGGCATTGAATGAGCATGCCGGCGGCCCCGCCAAAAGGATAGTCATCCACACGGCGATGCTTATCGGCTGTGTAGTCGCGCAGGTTGTGCACATGAATCTCTGCCAGTCCTTTCTTCTGGGCGCGTCCAAGAATGCTCTCTTGGGTGAATGGCTCTATCAGTTCGGGCAGAACCGTGATGATGTCTATTCTCATGTAAGATGTGAAATGTTATGTGTACAATGTGAATCAGAACTCGCTCCAAGCCTTGATTTCGATGTCATCGAGCGTCTTGTTGCAGAAGGCATCGATGAATGCAGAGGCCAGTCGGGAGTTGGTGATGAGGGGAATGTTGAGGTCGATGGCGGCACGACGAATCTTGTAGCCGTTGGTCAGTTCACCCACGGAGAGGTTCTTGGGTACATTCACCACCATGTCTATCTCGTGGTTGTGGAGCAGGTCGAGCGCCTGAGGCTGCTGACCCTCTTCGCTTGGCCAATGGACAAGGGTGTTTTCGATGCCGTTTTCCTGCAGATAGCGAGATGTGCCTCCTGTGGCATAGAGCTGGTAGCCATGCTGGATGAGTTGCTGGGCAGCTCGAAGCATGTCGGCCTTCTGCTTGCCTGGGCCCGTTGAGAGCAGGACACCCTTCTTGGGAATGCGGTGACCGACGGAGAGCATGGCGCAGAGTAGGGCAGAGGCGGTGTCGTCGCCGATGCAACCCACTTCGCCAGTCGATGCCATATCGACACCCAGCACGGGGTCGGCTTTTTGCAGGCGGTTGAAGGAAAACTGCGATGCCTTGATGCCCACGTAGTCGAGGTCGAAGAGGTTCTTCTCTGGACGTTCGAAGGGCAGACCCAGCATAATCTTTGTGGCCAACTCGATGAGGTTCAGTTTCAGCACTTTCGACACGAATGGGAATGAACGTGAGGCTCGCAGGTTGCACTCGATGACACGCAGGTGGTTCTGCTCAGCTAGGAACTGGATATTGAATGGTCCAGAGATGTTCAGTTCCTTGGCAATCTTTCGAGAGACTTTCTTGATCTGACGGACGGTCTCCACGTAAATCTTCTGTGGTGGGAACTGGATGGTGGCATCGCCTGAATGTACGCCAGCGAACTCGATGTGCTCGCTGATGGCGTAAGCGATGATTTCACCATCCTTGGCCACAGCGTCCATCTCAATCTCCTTGTTGTGCTCATGGAATTTGCTGACAACAACAGGATGTTTCTTGCTGATGTTGGCAGCCAATTGGAGGAAACGCTCCAACTCGTCCTGGTTGGAACATACGTTCATGGCTGCACCGCTGAGCACGTAGGAAGGACGCACCAATACAGGGAACCCGACTTTCTCGATGAACTGGTTGATGTCATCCATAGATGTGAGTGCAGCCCATGCTGGCTGGTCAACCCCAATGCGGTCACACATGGCAGAGAACTTGTCGCGGTCTTCGGCATTGTCGATGCTCTTGGCAGAGGTGCCGAGGATGGGCACACGCTCGTTGTCAAGACGCATGGCCAGGTTGTTCGGAATCTGTCCACCTGTAGAGACGATGACGCCATGCGGATTCTCCAGTTCGATAATATCCATGACGCGTTCGAAGGTCAGCTCATCGAAATAGAGACGGTCGCACATATCATAATCAGTAGAAACGGTCTCAGGGTTGTAGTTAATCATCACAGAACGGTAACCGTTCTTTCTGATGGTATTAAGTGCCTGAACGCCACACCAATCGAACTCAACACTTGAGCCAATTCGATAAGCGCCCGAACCGAGCACGATGATGGAGTTGCGGTCGTTCTCGTAGGTGATGTCGTGGGCTGTACTGTTGGTTGCGGCAGAGTCGCAATGAACGGAACCACAGCCTTGATAAGTCAGATAGAGGTAGTTGGTCTGTGCTGGGTATTCAGCAGCCAGGGTGTCTATTTGCTTCACTACTGGGAGGATGCCCATCTGTTTGCGGAGTTCGCGTACCAATTTCGTGGCAATCTCTGCGTCGATGAGTGCTTCCAGACCAACGGCACGGGATATCTGAAAATCTGTGAAGCCTTGTACCTTAGCGCGACGCATGAGATCGGCATCCACATGTTGGATGGCTCCCTTCTGCTGCAACTCAACGTAGGTGTTGAGGATGTTCTGCAACTTGTAGAGAAACCACTTGTCAATTTTGGTGAGGTCGTGAATCTGGTCGATGGTATAGCCCATGTGCAGCGCTTTCTCAACCACCAATATGCGTTTGTCTGTCGGAGCTTTGAGGGATGCTTCCACGTCTTCAATCTGCAATTCCTTGTTGCCGACAAAGCCGTGCAATCCTTGTCCAATCATGCGAAGACCTTTCTGAATGGCTTCCTCGAAGGTGCGGCCAATCGCCATCACTTCGCCGACGGATTTCATGGAGGAACCTAATTCGCGGTCAACACCACGGAACTTACCCAAGTCCCAACGAGGAATCTTGCAGACTACATAGTCAAGGGCTGGCTCAAAGAAGGCTGATGTGGTCTTCGTGACAGAGTTCTTCAGGTCGAAGAGCCCGTATCCTAATCCAAGTTTTGCTGCAACAAATGCCAGAGGATAGCCTGTCGCCTTTGATGCCAAAGCCGAAGAACGGGAGAGTCGGGCATTCACCTCAATCACACGGTAGTCTTCGCTTTCAGGGTCGAAAGCATATTGCACGTTACACTCGCCAACGATGCCGATGTGACGAATAATCTTGATGGCGAGGGCACGGAGTTTGTGGTATTCGCTGTTGGTGAGTGTCTGAGATGGAGCAATAACGATGGACTCACCTGTGTGAATGCCGAGTGGGTCGAAATTCTCCATGTTGCAGACTGTGATGCAGTTGTCAAAGCGGTCGCGCACCACTTCATACTCAATCTCTTTCCATCCCTTCAAAGACTTCTCCACCAACACTTGTGGGGAGAACGAGAAGGCTTTCTCAGCCAATTTGTTCAGCTCTTCTTCTGTGTCGCAGAAACCAGAGCCCAGTCCACCAAGTGCGTATGCTGCACGGATGATGACGGGGTAGCCAAGGTCTGCTGCAGCCTTTCGTGCCTCGTCAATAGTCTCGCAGGCATGGCTCTTGATGGTCTTTACCTCAATCTCGTCCAACTTCTTGACAAAGAGTTCACGGTCTTCTGTATCGATGATTGCTTGGACAGGCGTGCCCAAGACCTTCACATTATATTTCTCAAGAATCTTTTGCTGATAGAGTGCTACACCACAATTCAATGCCGTCTGTCCGCCAAATGCCAAGAGAATGCCCTGTGGTTTTTCTTTCTGAATCACTTTCTCCACAAAGAACGGCGTGACAGGCAAGAAATAAATCTTGTCAGCAACTCCCTCTGAGGTTTGTACGGTGGCGATGTTGGGGTTGATGAGCACGGTCTCGATGCCCTCTTCTTTCAGCGCTTTCAGTGCTTGGCTGCCCGAATAGTCAAATTCTCCAGCCTCACCAATCTTTAAGGCTCCTGAGCCTAAGAGAAGAACTTTCTTTATATTTGAAACCATCATAGTCTTTGAGTCTTAAAGGAGTTTCACAAAATCATCAAAAAGGAATTCCGTATCAACTGGTCCACTGGCCGCTTCTGGATGGAACTGGGCTGAGAACCAAGGATACTGTTTGTGACGGATGCCCTCATTGGAACCATCATTCATGTTGATGAAGAGAGGCTCCCAATTATGAGGAAGGGTAGTGCCGTCCACCGCATAACCGTGGTTCTGTGAAGTGATGAAGCATCGGTTCGTACCCACCTGTTGCACGGGCTGGTTGTGGGAGCGGTGACCGTATTTCAGTTTGTAGATGGTGGCACCCGCAGCCTTGGAAAGTAGTTGGTTGCCCATGCAGATACCCATGCAAGGACGGACATTGCCACCATTCTTTGCTTTCTCCTTCTCAGAGGTCAAGAACTGCTTAATGTGTTTCACTGTCTCTACAGCAGTGTCAGGGTCGCCAGGTCCATTGGCCAAGAAAAGTCCATCGAACTCAAGCGTGTTGAAATCGTAGTCCCAAGGCACACGAATCACTTCAACGCCACGTTTCAGCAAACAACGAATGATGTTGTTTTTTACACCACAATCGACCAGAACAACTTTTTTGCTTGCACCTTCACCATAGCGGGAAACTTCTTTGCAAGACACTTTAGCAATATAGTTCACACCCTCATATTGAGCGGTAGGGATATTGTTAGGTTCATCATCGAAAAGAATCTTACCCATCATCACTCCCTGTTCGCGCAGCACCTTGGTGAGTTGGCGTGTGTCAATGCCTGTAATGCCAGGAACCTGTTCCCGTTTCAGCCAATCTGCAAGGCTTTCCTTTGCATTCCAGTGTGAATATTCTGTGCTGTAGTCGCTGACGATGATGGCTTCGGCGTGAATATTTTCGCTTTCCATGAATGTGGCGATGCTATTAGGCTCGATACTGAATGGCGGCACACCATAGTTGCCGACAAGAGGGTAGGTGAGCACCATCATCTGACCTGCATAAGAAGGATCGGTCAGACTCTCTGGATAGCCCATCATGGCTGTATTGAAGACCACCTCACCTGCCACAGGTTTCTCGTAGCCAAAAGACTTGCCATGGAAAGCAGTGCCGTCTTCTAATAGAAGTGTTACGTTTCTCATTGATGTGTTTGTTTTTTATTCTACTGTCACAGATTTTGCCAGGTTACGTGGCTGATCCACATCCTTGCCCTTTGCCACAGCGATGTAATAGGCGAGCATCTGGAGAGGAATGGATGCCAAGAGGGGTTCGAGGCATTCTTCTGTAGGTGGCAGCTCAATGACTGCATCAGCCATCTTGCGGATGGTTTCGTCGCCTTCACTTACAATAGCGATGACGCGTGCCTTTCTGGCTTTGATTTCTTGAATGTTGCTGACCACCTTCTCGTAAAGCACATTACGTGTGGCCACCACCACCACAGGCATCTCATCGTCAATCAGGGCGATAGGCCCGTGTTTCATCTCAGCAGCAGGATAGCCTTCTGCATGGATGTATGAGATTTCTTTGAGCTTCAATGCACCTTCCAATGCTACAGGATAGTTGTAACCACGACCTAAATAGAGGAAGTTGTGTGCATAGGTGAAGACACGGCTGATATCCTTGATGGCATCGCCCTGCTTCAGCAGTTGTTCCATCTTCTCTGGTATCTCATTTAAGGCTGTCAGCACTTTTGAGTAGCGTACATTGTCAATCGTTCCTCTTTCTTTGCCTAAAGCCAATGCCAACATCGTGAGTACTGTCACCTGACCAGTAAATGCTTTAGTGGAGGCCACACCAATTTCGGGTCCTACGTGAATGTATGAACCTGTATTGGTGGCACGTGGAATGCTTGAACCAATGGCGTTGCAAATACCATAGATGAACGCCCCCTTGCTCTTTGCCAATTCAATGGCAGCCAAGGTGTCGGCTGTCTCACCAGACTGACTGATAGCAATCACAACATCCTGTTCATTGATGACGGGTTTGCTGTAACGGAACTCACTGGCATACTCCACTTCAACGGGGATTTGGCAGAAATCTTCGAGCAATTGTTTTCCAATCAGACCAGCATGCCAAGAGGTGCCACAAGCTACGATGATGATACGTCGTGGATTGATGAGGTACTTTCTGTTATCGATGATGGCAGACAACACTACGTTGTTTGCCTCTACATTCACACGTCCTCGCATGCAGTCTTTTAGACAATCGGGCTGTTCAAAAATTTCCTTCAACATGAAGTGTGGAAATCCGCCTTTCTCAATCTGTGCCAAATTAAGATCCACTTTGGTCACTTCGTGCTCCATCTTCTCATTGTTGAAGTCAACAACTTCCACTTCCTTGCCACGACGGATTACAGCGATGTCTTTGTCATCCAAATAGATGACCTTGTCTGTGTATTCAATGATGGGGCTTGCATCAGAACCAAGGAAAAACTCTTCCTCGCCGATGCCCACCACCAATGGACTACTTTTACGAGCCGCAATGATTTGGTCTGGGTCGTTCTTGTCGAGAATCGCGATGGCATAGGCACCAATCACAGAACGTAAGGCAATGCGTACAGCTGTTAAGAGATCAACATTCTTCTTCGTGCGTACATATTCTATTAATTGTACCAGCACTTCCGTGTCCGTATTGCTCTTGAAAGCAATACCATGCTCTTGCAACTGCTTCTTCAGTACAGCATAGTTCTCGATGATTCCATTGTGGATGATGGCCAGATTGCCCGTATAAGAAATGTGTGGGTGAGCATTGGTGGAATTGGGCTCTCCATGCGTCGCCCAACGAGTGTGGGCGATACCGACGGTTCCTGTGGTGTCCTTATCCGAAGCGAAAGTCTCCAAATCCGCCACCTTTCCCTTGGTCTTATATACTCTTAAATCTCCATTCTCAGTCAGAAGAGCCACTCCTGCACTGTCATAACCTCTGTATTCCAATCGCTTAAGTCCCTTGATCAAAACAGGGTAGGCGCTGCGTTTGCCTAAATATCCAACAATTCCACACATAATAGCATTTCATTTTGTTTGTGCAAAGGTAAGGATTTATTTTCTTTTTATCATCTTTTTCTCCGTATTTTTTTACATTTGAAAGTGAAAAGATGATTTTTTGTGACTAAATGTCACGAAGGAGATGTTTTTGTTCGCACTTTATTGCATAAAAAAGGGCTACCCCTTTTCTCGCGAAAAAGAATAGCCACAACACAAACACAAAATAAAACACGACAAACGATTCTGGTACTCGACCAGAACGTTGTTCTGGTACGTATAGGGGTGTGCTAGTTCCTATACCTTAATCTTTATTGCACACCGTCGGCACGAAGTTTCTCTTGCCATTTCCACGCAGAACGTAGAATGTCATCAAGTGGGGTGTCTGCACTCCAGCCCAATACCTTGTTGGCTTTATCTACATTGCCCCAGATGGCCTCGATGTCGCCTTCGCGACGTGGTGCATATTCCCAAGGGAGTTTCACACCTGTTGCCTTCTCGAATCCTTCCACTATCTCAAGTGTGGAATATCCATGCCCCGTACCGATATTGAAGACTTCAACAGGGTCTGTTTCCTGTTCAAGTACTCGCTGCATTGCCTTCACATGTGCTTTGGCAAGATCCACCACATAGATGTAGTCGCGGATGCAGGTCTTGTCGGGTGTGTTATAGTCGTTTCCAAAGACTTTCAATTGTTTGCGGATGCCAATGGCGGTCTGAGTGACAAATGGTATCAAGTTCATAGGTACGCCATTGGGCAACTCCCCAATGAGTGCTGATGGGTGGGCACCGATAGGATTGAAGTAACGCAGGATGATAGACTTGATAGGTGCCCCTGAGTGGATATAATCCTGAATGATTTCCTCGTTAATCTGTTTCGTGTTCCCGTATGGAGACAAGGCTTTCTGAATAGGTGCCTGCTCCGTCACTGGAAGATTCTCTTTGGTCGGCTGTCCATATACTGTGCAGGAAGAGGAGAAGATGATGCCCTTGCCGTTATATTTGGTCATGAGTTCCAACACGTTCATGAGCGAGTTGAGATTGTTGCGATAATAGAGCAATGGTTTTTCCACAGATTCTCCTACTGCTTTCGATGCGGCGAAATGGATACATCCTTTAATAGGATATTTTTTGAAAACGGATTCTGTTGCCTCAAAGTCATTCAAATCTACTTTTTCAAACGCAGGACGTATGCCAGTGATCTTCTCTATGCCGTCAATGACAGATGCGTTGGAATTAGATAAATTGTCTATAATCACCACTTCATAGCCTGCCTGTTGCAGTTCTACTGTGGTGTGGGAACCAATAAAACCTGTTCCACCTGTTACAAGAATTGTTTCTTTCATGTCCGTGTATTTTATATTGTTTTAAAATGAATGACGAAGAGTGATCTTCTTTGTTTTCATATTTGGATTGCAAATATAGAACAAATTATTCATTCTTCGTCATTCAACGTTCAATTATTTTTGCGAAAACTGTGCTTTACATCACCAAATACCTTTTTTTCTTACTTTATGACGAATTTGATGTGGCATTCATCGCCATCTTCTGTAGTGGCACTTACAAGATAGATTCCCTTGGGAAGTGATGCCACGCTGATAGAAACGAACGTGTTTCTTCTGTGTGAGAAACTTGCTGCACTCATCTTCATGCCAGACATATTGTAGATGTCAGCAGTCTTGATGGGGGAGTCTTCGCTCTTGATGTTGACGGCTCCGTCCACATAGGCAATGGTGATGCCTCCCTCTTTGGTGTAGGACTGGATGGCGTCTGGTTCTGGAGTCGGTTTGACAGGCTTCACATAATAAGTATCGTAAGAACCGATCTTGTTGGTCTTTGCGATGGTCGGAATGTTCATCACGTAAACGTCGTTGGCACCATCAGGATAACGTCCATAAGTCTGTGTGCCCAGATGCTGTTCGTAAGTCAGCGTGTCCGTATATTCCTCACCCATGACGATGATGGCGTCTCCACCCTTGGTCTCCAGTTTGAAGCCTGTATGGATGTCAGACCCGATGATATCGAGTTTGTCACACCAAATGATTTTGTAGCCGTGTGCAGGGATAATGGTATTGAGATTCACATCGTTCGATGGAACTTTATATTCATGCCATTTCTCATTCTTTGACTTGTCGGTGGAAAGGATGATGTCCATTCCCTTGATATCGATGTCCTCATTTGTGGTGTTGTACAGCTCCATCCAGTCGTTCTTTTTGTAGTAGTCGTTGATGTAGATTGAGTTGGCTGCGCTCACCTCATTAATGCGAACAGGGGTGATGCCTTTTGCCAACATCTCGTCTTCGGAAATCTTTTCAAACACGGCTACGACATTTTGTTCACCACTCTCAGGAAGTGTGTATTCAACATCAGTTGTGAGTAAACTATTTCCATTCTTCCAGCCCACAAATTTGTAGCCCGTAGGTGCAATCGCCTTCAATTTGACAGGGGCGAAGAGATAACCATCAAATTCTGCGTAGGGAAGGTCAAGGTCATTGTAGGTGATCTTGGCATCTTTCGTATCAGCAGAAATGGTGACCTTCTGCTTGCTAACACTTGAAAGTTTGATCTCGGAGCGATTCTTCAGAGTGTTGGTGAGTTTGTCGTTCCAACTTTTAGTGAACTTGTTGATGACATAGTTGGAGGAGATGGATGGGTCGAATCTGTCTTCCTGATGGGCGTTGACACCTGCTTGTATCTTATTCTTCATCTCATTAGCAATCTCCTTTATATATTTTTGTTGCATCACAGAGCCACCCATAATGCAATAGGTGTCAATGAATTGCTTGCGGAATTGGTCGTTCTTCAGCATATTCTTGAACAGCGTGACGAAGGTGTTGGTGTATGAGCGTGTTGTCCCTTCAAGATTCTGATCTAAAGCATAATTGTAGCCAACCAATCCGTGTTCCGATTGGAATTCTTCCTTGTTGAAGAAGTTCTTGAATGGGTCGTTGTATTTTGAATCTCTGTCAGAATCATAAACTTGGCCGGCAAAGTCTTGGTCGAACAGGATAAAGTGGAATTTACCTCCGTTACGGTCACGGTAACCCTTCACATTGTTGTGTGGCCAGTCTGTGCCTCCCAAATAGAATTCCGCAGCCATCAGGTTGGTGTACTCGTCAATGTCTAACAATTGGCGGATTTCAGCGTATGTTTCTTCATCGTCAGCGGTCTGACTGAGTTCAACCAGATGAAGCCATGCTTCATCCGTTCCTTCCATTTGTACATAGCCTGAATCTGCACATATCTCGAATTGATCCATCTCGTCGGTGTCAATGCCATAGTTGGCGTAAGCATGGTGTTTGTTGTTGGGCTCACGCATGCTCAATGTCCCGTGGTATTTACCGTTGACGAGTACATGCACGGGTTGCCACTCCTGATAGTCGATGTTCAAGCCACTACGTGCAACAATCTGCTGCAGGATGGCATCTCTGATGCGACCTCCTAACTGGTTGTATGTCTGAACGTCATTACCTCCGTTTCGGATCTGTAATGTCTTGTTCTTGTTGTAGGGCTTGTTCTCGAACAGTTGCGCGGCAAAGAAGTTCTGGAAATCATATTCTTTTCCAGCTTTGAGCTTGAATGAATGTGGGTTCCACGCGCGGCTCCATCCACCACACATGGTCAAATCGCACTCTTGAGAGACAATACATTCATTGTCAGCTGTGATGTATTCAAATGAGACGGGACGATCCCAGTCCATGTTCCAGTTGGCTGGAGCAGCATTGGGGTCACCTCCCTTTTTACCATTTCCACTACCTTGTACGAAAACTCCATATTCCTGTGAGTTCAGATTCTTGTCGTCTGTGACCACTGAAATGATGGGAAGAGGATAGGAAGACTTACTACCATATATATATGTACGCGTAACGACAGGAGAAGGTAGATAGCCATCTTTGAAAACACGGAAACGGTAACAAGTGGTCTTATTTTGTGTTTTGAACACGCCTGTTAATGATGTTTGACCATTGGTTAGCGTTGGGGCAGTACCATCAGTAGTGTATTTTAAGGTGGATCCTGTTGGAATATTGACGATCACATTTAAAGTTCCAGAATATACCTGCGCATCTTTGTTCACGACAGGTGGATCAAGTTGGTATTCTGCGAACTTACCATCTTGATTGGATGCACCTGGTGTCGGATTGCCAGCGTATCCCCATTCTTCTCCGCCATCAGTGGTTAGAGCATATGAAATGCGTGAGATGGCTTGCCCATATTCAGCCTCTGCTAAGATGTTTGTACCGTCTGAGATGATGATTTCGCCACCATCGCAATCTAATTTGTCATCAATCTGTCGATAGGATGCTTTTGTGAAGACATCGAAGTGATCAAAATTCAGGACTGCAAACCCTTTTGCCGGAAGATAGCCGTAAGAATCAATCAGACGATGTTTCTTTAGATTATTCCGATCATCTGTAACATACAGACCACCTAAGGAGAATCCGACATCTGATTTATTATAGAGTTCCACCCAACTGCCGTAGTTGAATGATGGGTCGAGATAGACATCCACATTGGCTGCCATGATTTCATTGATGACGATTGCGTCTTTAATTTCACTCGCATCGCCCCAATACTCCAATTTCCAATTGTCCAGGCATGTCCAGTCCTCGTTGATCTTTGAAGATTTTTTGATACCAATCGTCAAAGTGCCATCATTTTGAACTGTACATTCGATGGTGTTTGTGTATTTGCCATCTTTAAAGGCATAATCTGCAGCCTTCATGTCATCTGGGATGTAGTAAGAGGGAGTGCCCCACCAGCCCCATCCACCGTTATCATCTTTCACCTCTTTCCATGATCCTACAGTTGGTTTTTGGTCATATTTCTCTGGTGAGGCGGGAACAATGGCTACTGATTTTGTGCGTATGCCATTGTTTGTCTTGACATACAGGTTTGCCTTTTGATAATCTTCGTAATCGCCCTTGGACAGTTTGTAGTCATTGCTGGCACTTCCCATGCGATAGAAAGCGTTGACACTAACACGGTAATTACCAGGCTTCAGTCCAGTGAGCTTTTGGTAGGTGTCATAATTGTTGTTGTTGTAATGTTGGGCGTTTTCCGCCGGGTTTTGTTTGCCGAATTCGGTACCTTCCCAACCTGTTTTAACATCATTGTTGTCAAATCTTGGATTGGTGACATACTTGTCAGTCACATCAATCCATACTTGCGCAAAGCCTGCCAGCGAAGCTGCGGCCATCAGCAGTGTAGTAAATAGTTTCTTCATTTTTTGTTATGGTTTGTTTTTTAGATTATTTCTTGCCATTATATGTTAGATGCAATTTCTCGGCTTTTGTTTAATTGTCCTATCACTTGATGATGAATTTGATGTGGCATTCCTCACCATCTTCGGTGGTGGCACTCACCAAATAGATTCCCTGAAGCAATGTTGTCACATTTAAAGATACAAACTTGTTCCCTCCATGCGAGAAACTTGTCGCCCCCATCTTGATACCCGACATGTTGTAGATATCAATGCTCCTGACAGGGGAGTCCTCGCTTTTGATGTTGACCGCTCCGTCCACATAGGCAATGGTGATGCCTCCCTCCTTTGTGTAGGATTGGATGGCATCTGGTTCAGGAACCGGTTTGATGGGCTTCTCATAATACGTGTCGTATGAACCGATCTGGTTTGTTTTCGCGATAGTCGGAATGTTCATCACATAGACGTCGTTGGCACCATCAGGATAACGTCCATAAGTCTGTGTGCCCAGATGTTGCTCATAAGTCAGTGTGTCTGTATATTCTTCTCCCATGACGATGATTATTTCGCCTCCCTTGGTCTCCAACTTAAAGCCCGTGTGGATGTCCGCTCCGATGATGTCGAGTTGGTCACACCAAATGACCTTATAACCCCGTGCAGGAATGATAGTGTTGAGCATCACGTTGTCTGACGGAACCATATATTCGTGCCATTTCTCCTTCTTCGACTTGTCGGTGGTATGGATGATATTCATTCCCCCAATGTCGATATCCTCATCCGTTGTGTTGTACAGCTCCATCCAGTCGTTCTTTTTGAAGTGATCGTTGACATAGATGGAGTTAGCTGCGCTCACTTCATTGATGCGCACAGGGGTAATGCCTTCTGCCAGCAGCTCATCCTCTCGCATCTCTTCAAATTCCGCAAGGAGTTTCTGGGCACCAGATGATGGTAATGTATATTCAGCGTCGGTCGAAACATAATCTTGTTCCACTTGTGTCACTATCGCCTTGAGCGATGCATCCCAAAGAATGTCACTCGACGTGGTGCTGTTGTTGTGTACTTCAATGGCAATTACATTCTTTCCCTTGTTGAAGAGCGAACCCTTCAGTGTCATCTGACCCGTGTCAGGATTGCCATGAGCATATTCGGTTGCCATCGTGTTGTATGATGCGTTCCCAGAGGGCATATTGTACCGTCCTGCTTCCACTCCATTGACATAAACAATCATTCCATCATCGATGATGTAGTCCAGGATGAACTCATCCGTAGTGGATGGGGCTGTGTCGAGGTTAAAGGTTTTACGGAAATAATACGTTGGCAGATACCCAGCCATTTCGGTATTCATACCTGTGTGCCACTGGTTGTAGTCGTACCCCAAACGTGCTGAACCATTTCCCCATTGAGCGTCGTTATATGAGGGCGCCTTCCAATTCTCACGGTCGAGTGCCCCCTGATCATAATACTTCCAAGTTTCACCCATGCCAAACACGCTTTTCGTCTGAGTGGAACCCGTATTCACCCATCCTGCAAAGCGGTAACCTGCAGGAGCTTTTGCCTTCAAGGTGACATTTCCAAATAGATACCCGTCAAATTCCGCGTATGGAACTTCCATGTCGTTCAACAAAATGGTGGCCTCGGGCACATTTGCTGAGAATTTCACCTGCTGACGTTCCACACCCTCCAACTGCATGTGTGAGCAATTCTGCAAAGCCTGAGTGGCGTTGTTGTTGCGAGACCCCAATTTGTTCATCACCTGATTGGCCGTGTTCCACGGATTCACAAAGTCATTCGTGCTCAGATAGTCGGCCACGTCATAGACGATCTCCTCCACTTTGTACTGCTGGAACACTGAACCACCCACAATACAGAATGAGTCTATGAATTTTTTGCGGAACGTAGCGTTCTTTAATAAATTCTTGAAGAGGGTGACGAATTCAATCTGTTTACGGTTGCGTTTCCCTTCGATGCTTTCACCTTTAGAATAGTCATATCCATGCAAGGTGTCAAACTCATAATTTTCCTTTTCGAAGAACTTGTTGAACACTTCGCCCGAGCTAACATTGAACGCACCGTCTAAGTCAAACAGCACGAAATGGAATTTTCCGTCATTTACCCCACGGAAACCCTTCACGTTGTTCTGCGGCCAGTCCCAGTTGCCAATATGAAGCTCCACTGCCAGATAGTTGATGAACTCATCCACATCAAGCATCTGCATGATCTCCTCATACGTGTCCTCATTCTCGGCATCTTTACTGAGCTCCAGCAGACGGTTGAACGCATCCTTCGATCCCTCCATCTGCACATATCCCGAATCAGGTGAAATCTCAAACTGATCCATTTCATCCGTGTCCAACCCATAATTGGCATACGCATGATGTTTGTTGTTCGGTTCACGCATGTTCAATACGGCGTAATGGCTACCATTGATGAATACGTGGACTGGTTGCCATGCCTGATGGTCTACATACAGTCCGCTGCGAGCAACCACCTGTTGAATGGACGCGTCCAGCACACGGCAACTCCCGTCATTGCCGCCATTACGAATTTGCAATGTTTTATTTTTAATATAGGGCTTCTCCTCAAAGAACTGCGCCTTGAAGTAATTGTTGAGGTCGTACGTCTTCGTTGCCTTCAACTTAAATGACTTCAGACTGGATGCCCTAGTCCAACCTCCACATACCGACAAGTCACATTCCTGCGAGAGCACATACTCATTCCTGTCTGTGATATATTCGAACGATACAGGACGATCCCAGTCCATGTTCCAATTGCAGTTGCTTGTTTGTCCATTACCTGGACGACCATTGGAACCCTTTTGGAACACACCATAGGCAGTTGAGTAGAGATTGTTGCGGTCAGTCACGATAGAAATGATGGGGAAGGGGTATTGACGGTCTTTGTGTATATAAGAGCGAGTCACAACAGGGGAGGGAAGATAACCGTCTTGAAACAGGCGAAACCTGTAACAGACCGTTCCATTCACGGTGAAGAGTCCTGTTTCAGATGTTTCTCCATTGGTGAGTGTGGGGCACGTACCATTTGTGGTGTATTTTAACATTGCCCCCTGAGGAATGTTCACACATACTTCTATCGTCCCATTGAAAAGTCCTCCGTCTTTATCTACTATGGGTGCGTCAAGTTGTTCTTCTGCAAAATATCCATTGACATCGTTGGACGTACCTGGTGTGGGGTTGCCCGATCGTTTCCATTCTTTTTTACCATCTGGGGTTCGGGTGAGTGCATAAGATGTGCGTGCAATGGCATATGGATATGTTTCTTGTGCAATAATGTTGGTACCATCAGAAATGATGATGGTGCCTCCGTCACAGTCCAGTTTGTCATCAATTTGTCGATAAGAAGCGGCAGTCCATACTTCATGATGGTCGAAGTTGAGTAGTGCATAGCCATTAGCAGGAAGAGCGTCATATGAATCAGGCAAACGGTTCTTCTTTAGATTGTTTGGGTCATCAGTGATATATAGGCCACCCAATGCAACGATTTTATCAGTGGGATTGTACAATTCTACCCAGCTACCATAATTATAGGAGGGATCCATATACACATCCACATTGGCGGCCATGATTTCATTGATTATCAGATTTTCAGACGTGGCAGGTTCTCTTTTGACGGTCACCCTGCATCGTGCTGTAATTCCACTGCCATCTTTGGCTGTGGCAATGATGGAGCATGAACCGACTCCAACTGCAGTAATCTGCCCTTTGCTGTCCACGGTGGCCACACTCTCTTTAGTTGATGACCATGTGACATTTTTATATGTAGCATCAGATGGAGATATGGTCGCCGTTAAGTCATGTTTTTCTGCCTGCATCAATTCCAAACTGCGTTCGGAAAGAGTAATGGATGTAACATTAATAAGCGTACCCCAATATTCCAATTTCCAGTTATCGATGCATGTCCAATCATATTGAACCCACTCATCTTTTCGGATTCCAATAGTAAGACCTCCATCATCCTCCACCTCACAATCTACATAATTGTAATAATAATCTGCTTCAAACCAATTGTGAGCAGCTTCCATATTGTCGGGGATATAAAAGCTCCCCACATGTTGGGTCGCTCCGCCAAGAGAACTTCCGAGTGCTGCGGATGAGGCCAATACAATAGGGGAATCGTAATATCCTTTGTTTGACAAGGCATATAGGCGGGCATACTGATACTCTTTGAAGTTGCCCGAGGTGTAGGTGTTATAATCATTGCTTGCATTTCCATAACGATATAGAGCATTAAGGCTAACGCGATAGAAACCTGCCTTTAATCCGGAAATGTTCTGGTACGAATTGTAGGTCTTGTTGTAGTGCTCGGCGTTCTCTACAGGGTTATATGCTCCCAATTCAGTCCCTTCCCATCCCGTAGTGACATCATTGTTGTCATATCTTGGGTTGATGATGTACCCATCAGTAACATCAACCCATTCCTGCGCATAGCATGATAGCGATGCGCATAACAGAAAGAGGCCATAAAGTGTTTTCTTCATTCTTGTCATTGTTTGGGTTTTGTTTGTGGCGTCAAATTTAACTTCTCGGTCGTGGCTTTTTCCAAAAATTCACGCCTATCATATATTTTAACGTTCCATAAGTGTTTGTCAGACCAAATTTGTCCTTTCGATAATCGTAAGTGTGTGCTTCGAAAATGAGACCGCTGAACATTCTTGTGTTGTTCCAAAAAAGAGACATGCGCAGATTTAAGTCTGTAGACATGTTATTTAAGATGGAACGGCCTTGATTCTGGGCCTCGGTGATATTTGACCGTCGATAGCCAATGCTGGGAATGGCAGAGATGGCAAAGAGCACATTGCGTCCAAGTACGCAGTTGTAATTGTATCCCACGCTCACACTGTAGTCGTGGTAGTTGACTCGATTGAACAGGAGCGTTGAGTCGATGTCTTCTTTGATATAGTTTGGCAGTTCTTCTTTGTCGAATGTAATGTCCTGATGATTGTACTGGAAACCGACGCTCCAACTTCCACAGCTCTTTCTTTGTACCGCATTTGCTCCAAAAGCGGCTGGCCATGAAAAATGGCGGTTGTTGAACATGTACACAGCACTGAATCCGTTACATCTGGAATCCAAACCATGGAAAGATCTTTCTTTCCCTTTGGTGTCTATGCCGCTTACACTCCTGATTTCAGCGCCTTTTCCTGAATTAAAGAGATAGTATTCGGCAAAGATTTTTGCTGTATGAATGACAAAGGTTTGTCGTAATGATGTCCCGTTTGTCTTGCCCGCCTTGATACCAATATCGTTCAGATTCCACACTGCTCCATAACCAAAGATGCTGTAATAGACGAATCCTCCGAGAATGACTGACGGGTCAGACTGTATCACCATGGTGTTGCCTGTCTGGGATGAGCGCAGGAAATAGTAATCGTGCCAGTAGGACAATTCCATTTGGGCGGTCATGTTGTACTTCTGGGGTGTCACATAATTGGTGTCGCATCCCATAAAGAAATTTTCAACTCCGGTTATGATACGTAAAGGTAGGGGCGCTTTTTTTCTTTTTTCTGTCACCACCACGCTGTCAAGGGGGTGTCCTTCGACCTCCCCAATAGCCTGTAGGGAATCCTCTTGTGCATTCACGATCTGACACACAGCTGTCGCCAACAATGCTGCACACAAGATTCTTATCAGTCCCTTACGCATAACTCTGCCTTTTTGTCTTCTTAGATTTTACCTAATACACGATCCATCACCCAATTGGTGGGAGTGGCACTCATGGAGTCACAATCACACTTTTCCTTTCCCTGCAAATGTCTCACCACCTTTTCAATCAGTCCCATCTGCACATGCGGTGGATTCGGTACGATGATTTGTTCCTGTCCCCGTTCTGTGTCCAATACGATAGGCTCGTAGTCAAATACAGAGAAGACAATTTTACCTCTCGTACCGACAATGGAGATTCGGTCTCTACGCGCTGATTCATGGGCTACAAAACACCATGAAGCACTGCCCGTCAGTCCGTTGCTGAAACGAAAACAGGCATTGAACGTATCTTCCACCTTATACAGTCCAGCCATGTTCTGACAGAATCCCTCTGCCTCGACAATGGGACCGAACCAGTATTGCAGCAGGTCTATTTGGTGTGCCGCGAGGTCATAGAAGTATCCACCTCCTCCAGCCACTTCTGGCTGTAATCTCCACGGCAGTTCTTTTCCGCTTTGGTAATCCAACTCTCTGGGGGGGACAGCAAAACGTATCTGTACCGTCAACACTTTCCCGATTTCTCCACCCATCACAATTTGCTTCACCCGCTCGAAATAGGGCAGGTAACGTCGATAAAATGCCACGAAACATGGAATCTCTGTGAGTCCGCTGATACGGTTTACCCTCAAACAATCCTCGTAGCTGGCAGCCAATGGCTTTTCGATGTAAGCGGGTTTCCCAGCTTTCATGGCCATGATGGCAAAGGTGGCATGAGAGGATGGGGGAGTGGCAATGTAAACAGCGGTCACCTCGGGGTCGCTCACCAATGCCTGCGCATCAGAATAATATTTCTTGATGCCATGGCGCTCCGCATAGGATTTTGCCTTTGCTTTGTCACGACTCATCACCGCTACGACTTCGCTTCCCTCAATCATACTGAATGCGGGGCCACTCTTCTTCTCCGTCACTTCACCGCAACCTATAAATCCCCATTTCACAATGTTTTGATATTCCATTTTTCTTGCAAATATGACAAAAAGCAACTTTTTGCTTTGCAAAGGTAGAGATAAATTCTCAAATATGAAGACTTAATCCCCAAATATTCTTACCTTTGCAGCCAAATTAACATTATATGACACATTTTTATGGCTCGTAATAAAAAGAAACAGCTTCCGTTGATTGAAAATGTCACCATCACAGCATGTGCTGCGGAGGGGAAGGCTTTGGCGCGAATCGATGACAAAGTGGTCTTTGTGCCTTTTGTGGTTCCTGGCGATGTGGTGGACCTGCAAGTGAAGAAAAAGAAGAGTTCTTACATGGAGGCCGTGGCCGTCAACATCCATGAGAAGTCTCCGCTTCGTACCGAACCGCGTTGCCGACATTATGGCGTGTGCGGAGGATGCAAGTGGCAGTGTCTTCTATATGAAGAACAACTGCGTGCCAAACAACAGCAAATCTATGACAACCTGACGCGCATCGGAAAGATTGAACTGCCTGAGTTCATGCCGATTCTGGGTAGCAAGAAAATCTATGGTTATCGCAACAAACTCGAATTTGGTTTTTCCAATAAAAGATGGCTCACGGAAGAGGAGGTAGCTTGGCCGGATGGAGAAAATAGACCGATGCGTGGCCCTGCTGTGGGATTTCATATCACGGGGGCTTTTGATAAGATTTTGGACATTACAGAATGCCATTTGATGGATGACATCAACAACCAAATTCGTAATGATATCCGCCAATATGCCCTCCAACATGATCTTGAATTTTATGACCTCCGACAGAACCAGGGACTTCTCCGCTCACTCATGATTCGCACCTCTAATACGGGTGAACTCATGTTCCTTGTACAGTTCCGTATTGACTCTCCTGAAGCACAAAAACAAGCAGATGATTTGATGCAGCATCTGAGTGAAACCTTTCCTCAAATCACTTCACTCCTTTACGTTGATAATCATAAAGCTAACGATACATTCTCTGATCAGGAGATTCATGTGGTGAAAGGGAAGGATTATATCTTTGAAAAGATGGAGGACTTGCGCTTCAAAGTGGGTCCAAAATCGTTCTATCAGACCAATACCGAACAGGCATACGAGCTTTATAAGGTGGCACGTGACTTTGCTGGTTTGACAGGTCATGAACTGGTGTATGATTTATACACGGGTACTGGCACGATTGCCAACTTTGTGGCACATCAGGCACGTCAGGTCATCGGTATCGAATATGTGCCTGAGGCGATAGAGGATGCCAAGGTCAATTCTGACATCAATGGTATCACCAACACACTTTTTTATGCAGGTGACATGAAGGACATCCTGAACACGGATTTTATTGAAGCGCATGGCCGTCCTGATGTCATCATCACAGATCCGCCTCGTGCTGGCATGCATCAGGATGTCATCAACACCATCTTGTCCGCAGCTCCCCGACGCATCGTCTATGTCAGCTGCAATCCTGCCACACAAGCCCGTGACCTCCAACTGTTGGATGTCGATTACAAAGTAATGAAAGTACAACCCGTCGATATGTTCCCGCATACCCAACATGTGGAAAATGTCGTTTTATTGGAAAAAAGATGAGTACCTATTCTGACTACAAAGCAGCCAATCATTATACGACCTACACCGTCAAGGAACCCACGGAACTGATGACATTCCTCATGACGGCTATCGCTGGTATCTCACGTACAAAAGCCAAGGAATATCTGAGTCAACGTATGGTGTATGTCAATAAGGAAATCACGACACAGTACAATTACCTCCTTCAGCCAGGACAGATTGTGCAAGTGGCCAAGAACCGTCATAAACATGCGTTTTCCAGCCCTTGGGTGCGCATCATTTACGAAGATGCTTTTCTGTTGGTGGTGGAGAAGAAGGAGGGTGTCCTCACCAATGCCATGCCTGGCGATCGCCACGAGAATGTGAAGTCAATACTGGACGAATATGTCAAGCGACAAAATCGCACGTTTTCTGTCCATACCGTTCATCGTCTTGACCGAGGGACTTCCGGATTGCTGCTCTTTGCCAAGCGCCGTGACATCCAGAAAACTTTTACCGATTATTGGCAAGAAATCGTGACGGATCGCCGATATATTGCAGTAGTGCAGGGCGAGATGGAGAAGGATCGAGGTACAGTTACTTCGTGGATTAGCGATAACCGTATGTTCATCTCTTACTCAACACCTTATGACAATGGCGGCAAACAGGCTGTCACGCATTATCGTACTTTGCAACGCAAGAATGGTTTCTCGTTGGTGGAATTTAAACTCGAGACAGGACGTAAGAACCAGATCCGTGTTCACATGCACGATTTGAATCATCCCATTGTCGGAGATCACAAATATGGAAGCACCGTTGAGGCTTATGGCGATCGAAGTAACCCTGCCGGGCGTTTCTGTCTGCATGCTTATCGCCTTGCCTTCCGTCACCCCATTACTGGTGAAGAACTTAAATTCGAGACACCTTATCCGGATGCTTTCATGCGCTTGCTAAAGTGAAAAGACGTGGATGAAGGGGCCTTCAGAAATCGCTTTTTGTGGTCGATAAACTAAAAAGGACGTTCTTTCATCATAAATTATGTGAAAGTTTTGAATTATTCAGAAAAAATTCCTATATTTGCACGCTTTTTTACGCGTAAAGTATGAGACAATTAAAAATTACCAAGTCAATCACGAACCGTGAGAGTGCTTCGTTAGATAAGTACTTGCAGGAAATTGGTCGTGAGGAGTTAATCACTGTAGAGGAAGAGGTTGAGCTGGCAGCGAAGATTCGCAAAGGCGGTATCGAAGGCCGAAGAGCCTTGGAGAAACTGACAAGAGCGAACCTTCGTTTCGTCGTTTCTGTGGCAAAGCAGTATCAAAATCAGGGATTGAGTTTGCCCGACCTGATAAATGAGGGCAATTTGGGTTTGATCAAAGCTGCTGAGAAATTTGACGAAACTCGTGGATTCAAGTTCATCAGTTATGCTGTGTGGTGGATTCGTCAGTCTATTCTGCAGGCATTGGCTGAACAAAGCCGTATTGTGCGTTTGCCTTTGAACCAGGTGGGTTCGCTCAACAAGATCGGCAAGGCTTTCTCTAAGTTTGAGCAGGAGAATGAGCGCCGTCCTTCACCAGAAGAATTGGCGGCACAGCTCGATTTGCCTGTCGACAAGGTGGCTGACACGATGAAGGTGAGCGGTCGCCATATCAGTGTGGATGCACCTTTCGTGGAAGGCGAGGATAACAGTCTGTTGGATATCTTGTCCAATCCGGATTCTCCTTCGGCTGACCGCACCTTGGTGACGGAATCTTTGCAGAAAGAGATTGAACGTGCTCTTGACACCTTGACTACTCGTGAAAAGGAAATCATCAAGATGTTCTTTGGTTTGGGTGAACCTGAGAAGACTTTAGAAGAGATTGGCGATCGTTTTAATTTAACTCGTGAACGTGTACGCCAAATTAAGGAGAAGGCTATTCGCCGTCTGCGCTCCCACTCGAAGAGTCGTTTGTTAAAGACTTATTTAGGATGATGAGGAGGTTTTTGTTCGTGGTGATGCTGCTTTTGCCATTGTTAGTGATGGCGAAACAAAAGGCGTCACAATATGGTAGAGGAGCTGGGAAGGTGTATCTGTTTGGCGTGAGTCAGCAGTTGACAGACTCAGTGGTTTACATCACATTTATCAATGAGGTAGACAGCCTTGATTTGATGAAGAAGACGAAGTTCCTGCCTTTCCGTTCTGAGTTCAGTTTGCAATTGAAAGAGCACATGGAGGGTACTTTGAAGAAAGATCATCAGACTACATGTGTGTATTTTTCGACCAGTCGGAGAAAACTTTCGAAGAAGTATTACAAGATTAAGAAGCGCTTTCTGGATAATCCATATACAAAGGTGATGCCTTTGGAAGGCTTCCAGTTTAAACATCCGTTGGATTCTTTTGTCAAAGAGTGAAATGAATAGGTTCTTCCAGAGGGTATATGGCACAGTTGCAGTAATGGTATATGCTATTGCTGCAACTTGTTCGTTTTCTGCCTGCTCTGACAACGATGATGCTCCGCCACCACCTCCTCCTTATGCCGAAAGCCGTACTGTGATGGTTTACATGGTGGCGGAGAACTCTCTTGCCTCTAATGCGGCTTCGGATATAAGAGAGATGTTGGAAGGCATGAACAACGATTCATTGTATGCGGGTGACAAATTGGTGATTTATTTGGATGATATGGATATGCCTCGTATTTATGTAATTGATAAAACAACCAAGAAAAGTGCGTTGTCCGATTTGGAGCCAGATATGATGTATGACGAGGTGAACTCATCTTCCTCCACTCAATTGGCTACATTTATTGACTACGCTAAAACTCATTGTCATGCTGACAGTTATGGATTGGTGCTGTGGTCGCATGCGTCGGGTTGGTTGCCCTCCAGTTATGGTGGTGATCAAAACCGTGGGGAGTATTCCAGAAGGAAGACTTTTGGGGTGGATAATGGTCGGAATACTTCTTCTAACCAAGGACATCAGATGAACATTGACGATATGGCTGATGCATTGGCTGATGTATTGAATGGAGAAACGTTAGATTTCCTATTCTTTGATGCTTGTTCTATGCAGAATATTGAAGTGGCATACGAATTACGTAAAATCACTAAATATTTGATAGCATCTCCTGCTGAGATTCCTGCGTTAGGTGCTAACTACAAGACGATGACGAAGGCGATGTTTAGGAAGGATGATTATGTGGAGCGGATGCTTTCTGCTTATGATATGGAATATCGTGATTCGTATGGTCTTGTCATTTCTGCAGTGAACACAAGTGAACTGAAAGACTTCACGGCTTATATGAAGGAAGTGGTTTGGGCTCACAAGTCAGAGATGCTGGCGTTGAACACATCATCCATGCTGAATTATCTTCACTATGGCGAGTGGCGTAATGATCTTCCTGACTTTCTCGACATGCAGAGCATCATGCTGAATGTGCTTAGCGAGGATGAGTTTGCGGAATGGAAAACAGAGGCAGACAAAGTTTTCAGCTGTAAGCACGCTGGACGTTGGTATAGCATTTACAAGAGGAGGAACGAAATTGATGATGCCCAATGTTGTGGGGTTTCTATGTTCATCCCGTTTAATAAGTATGCATCCAAATCTTTCAATGCCGACTATTACAAAACGTCTTGGGCAAAGGCCGTATGGCTCATGTCAGAATAGTTAAGGTGAAGGTTATGAGAACATATTATCGAGTAGGGCGTCATCATTATTGTGTGAACTTCTGTGATGACAAGAACACGGCAGCTTTATTGCCATCGAGCGAACCATTTCGCGTGGCCGATGCTCCAACGGAGGAGCCATTACTCTTTGAACTGACGGTAGATGATACTTGGCGTCCTGTACGGAAGGGTAAGGAGATTGGACAGTTCGACTGTGGTGGCAATAATCATGGTGTCTATCGACTGGAGGATGGGTCATATCAGATTTTGTTGAGTGATGTGAATGGAAACCATTGTTGTCTGATGCAGGCGTCGGCAGATTTCTCCTCTGCCACGGTATGTCTGAATGGTGATGATTCGATGCGTCAGTTTGGTCTGAATAATGCCTTGATGATGATGTATGCTTTTGCGGGTGCTGACAAGATGACGGTGCTGATGCATGCGTCCGTGGTGAGAAAGGACGGCATGGGGTATCTCTGCCTCGGTGTGAGTGGCACGGGCAAAAGCACTCATACACACAATTGGCTCCAGTATGTGCCCGGTACGGATCTGATGAATGATGATAATCCTGTGGTGAGGGTGTGTGAAGATGGCGTGGCACGTGTGTTTGGCTCTCCTTGGAGTGGTAAGACACCTTGTTATCGCGATGTGGAAGCGCCCATAGGAGGATTCCTGCAACTGAAACAGGCGCCTTACAACAAGATTGAGCGGATGAGGGTTGTAGATGGTTATGCCTCCTTGCTACCTTCGTGCTCGGTGATGAAGTGGGATAGACGTGATCATGTGGGAACCAGCGACACCGTGGCGAAACTGCTGGAACTGGTACCCGTGTATTTCTTGGAGAACTTGCCGAATGAGGAGGCTGTGAAGATGAGTTATGAAGCCATGACGGGAAAGAGATATGGACAGATTGACGGTTGAAAACGCTGTATTCTTGCCTCAGGTGGTACAACTGATTCGGGAGGGACATACGGCTACGATGATGGCGCGGGGCAACAGCATGAGACCCTTCATCGAAGATGGAAGGGACAAGTTGGTGTTCGGACAGGTGGATACCCTTGCTGTAGGGGATGTGATACTGGCGGAGGTGACGGAAGGGCATTTTGTGTGCCACCGTATTGAAACCATCCAATCGGGTTTGGTGACGATGAGAGGCGATGGAAATGTCGCAGGGACAGAAGTGTTTCCCATAGCAAATGTGCGGGCGAAGTTGCTACAGGTGGTGCGAAAGGGGAAGACCTACACATTGGCCACCTCTCGGACGTGGAAATACTATTCAGCTGTGTGGCCAAAATTGTTACCCATGAGGAGATATCTCTTGGCTCTTTATCGTCTCCTGTGGCTCCACCAATGGCCAGAACGATGGAAGAAGTGATATACATTACTAATATAATATGAAGATTAAAGAAGGTTTTGAATTGCGCAACGTGTGTGGTGAGAACATCATTATTGCACATGGTGTGGAGAATATTGACTTTACGAAAGTCATCACATTGAATGAATCTGCAGCTTTTATCTGGAGGCATGTGGAAGGCAAGGATTTTACGGAGGAAGACATGGTTCAACTGCTCCTTGATGAATATGAGGTGGATGCCCCCCAAGCTCAAGCTGATGTCCAACAACTGCTGAATTCCTGGCTTCAAGCAGGTCTTGTGGAATAGTTAAGGTGAACGTTAAAGTTAAGGTTAGCGTTAAGGTTAAAAGATGGCAAAGGTACAAATTGAATCCACATGGCTCGAGAAACTGCAACCAGAGTTTGACAAGCCTTATTTCGAACAATTGATCCAGTTCGTGAAGGCTGAGTATGCTCAGGGTACATGCTATCCTCCAGGCGCACTCATCTTTAACGCTTTCAATCTCTGCCCATTGCCTAAGGTGAAGGTGGTGCTTATAGGACAAGACCCCTATCACGAACCCCAACAGGCTCATGGTTTGTGCTTTTCCGTCAATGATGGCATACCCTTTCCCCCATCACTCCGCAATATCTTTCAGGAGATTCAGACAGACCTGGGTAAACCGATTCCACAGTCTGGCAATTTGACTCGATGGGCTGAACAGGGTGTTCTGCTGCTCAATGCCACCTTGACTGTTCGTGCGCATGCTGCTGCCAGCCATCAGAAGCGTGGATGGGAGGAATTCACGGATGCGGTCATTCGTCTGGTCAGTGCTGAACGGGAACATGTAGTTTTCATCCTTTGGGGCAGTTATGCACAGAGTAAGGCGTCGCTGATAGATGCCTCTAAACATTGCATTCTGCGTTCCGCACATCCATCACCACTATCTGCTTATCGTGGATTTTTCGGTAATCACCATTTCAGCATTTGCAATCAATATTTACAACAACATGAAATAAAACCCATCAATTGGTAAGAACGTGAGAAGGATTATATTCATATTGATGCTCTGTGTCCCGTTGATGTCATCCATTGTGCATGCACAGACCTCCGACTCTCTGATGGCAGCTCATCTGCGGTCGAGGGGTGTGAACATCTACGATGGTAATTCCGTGCATCTGTTGAAGACGGGGCATGATAAATTTGAGGATCTATTTGAAGCGGTGCGTAATGCCCAATCGTTCATCCATCTTGAATACTTCAATTTCCGCAACGATTCCATCGCAGGACTTCTCTTCCATCTATTGGCGCAGAAAGCAGCTGAAGGGGTGGAGGTGCGTGCGCTCTACGATGCTTTTGGCAATTCTTCCAACAATCAACCAATCAAAGCCCACATGCACGATTCTATCAATGCCTTGGGCATCAAGTTGGTGAAGTTCGATCCCATCCGTTTCCCATGGGTGAATCACATCATTCCACGTGATCACAGAAAGATTGTGGTCATCGATGGAAAGATTGCCTATACGGGTGGTATGAACGTGGCCGATTATTATATCGAAGGCATTCCAGAGATTGGTGATTGGCACGATATGCACATGCACATCGAGGGACCCGTGGTGAACGAATTGCACGACATCTTCTGTCGTATGTGGTACAAAGCCACCAAGGAACTCATTTCAGGAGCCAAGTATTTCCCTGCTGAAATTCCGAGCAATGACAACCAACGTTTGGCTATCATTGACCGTCATACAGGGAAGACGCCAGATGCTATCCGTGACCTCTTTGCAGAGATGCTCAACACGGCTCAACATAAGGTGCTTCTCATCAATCCGTATTTTGTGCCCACCCATCGTGTAAGGAAAGCGCTGAAGCGTGCCATCGACCGTGGAGTGGATGTACAGATACTGCTTTCTGCCAAGAGCGATATTCCTCTGACACCAGAAGCATCCCATTATGTGGGAAATAATCTGGCAAAGCGAGGTGCCAAGGTTTATCTCTTCCACGGCGGTTTCCATCATACGAAAATCATGATGATAGATGACCTCTATTGCACGGTAGGTTCCAGCAATATGGATGCTCGTTCTTTACGTTGCGACTACGAGGTCAACACCGTCATCTTCAGCAAGAAGACCACCCAAGAACTGACTGACCTCTTCAACGAGCAACTCAAGTCAGCCACTCCTATGGAGAAGGGCTATTGGAGCACACGTACCACAGGCAAGAAGTTCCAAGGTTGGTTTGGTAACCTCCTCACCCCCTTCCTCTAAACTCTAACCCCTCAACTATATGAAGCGTATTCTATTACTTTTAGTTGTTGTTTTCTCATTTTTAGTTTCCTACGCAGCAAACCCCAAACGTGAGTTTCGCGGCGCATGGATTCAGTGTGTCAATGGACAATATCTTGGCAAAACACCAGCTCAGCTTCGCCAGATGCTCTCCAATCAACTCGACACTCTTCAGCTGTGTGGCATCAATGCCATCCTCTTTCAAGTGCGTGCTGAGGGAGATGCTCTCTACGAGTCTTCTTATGAGCCTTGGTCACGTTATCTGACAGGCACACAGGGGGTGGCTCCTGCCGATGGCTGGGATCCTCTCGCTTGGATGGTTGCTGAATGTCACAAACGTGAGATGGAATGTCATGCATGGATCAATCCTTATCGTGCCAAGACCAAAGGAACGACAGCTTTGGCTCCTAACCATGCTATGGTGCGCCATCCTGAGCGTATGTTTGAATACGACGGGCTCTACATCTTCAATCCTGCGATTCCTGAGAACCGCACCTACACCTGCATGGTGGTGGAGGATATCCTTGAGCATTACGATGTTGATGGCATCCACATGGATGATTATTTCTATCCATACCCAGTAAAAGGACTTCCCTTGCCAGACCAATCTTTCTATGAGGCTGATCCACGTGGCTTCTCGTCCATTGAAGATTGGCGACGTGACAATGTCAACCTGCTCATCCGTGACCTCCATGAACTGGTACATGACATCAAACCATGGGTGAAATTCGGCATATCTCCCTTCGGCATCTATCGCAACAGCCCTACAGGACAGAACTGCAAAGAGGGTAGTGCCACCTCGGGTACCCAGAATTATGATGACCTCTATGCTGACATCGTCTATTGGGTGAAGCAGGGATGGATTGACTATAACATTCCACAGGTCTATTGGAATCTCGGCACCAAGGCTGCTGACTACGAAGTGTTGGTGAATTGGTGGAACGACTATTGCGGAGACCGTCCGCTTTTCATTGGACAGGACATTGAACGTACGGTGCAGGGCGTTGATCCCAATAACCCAAACTCCCATCAGATGCTCATCAAGTATAACCTCCAGCGTTCTCTTCCCAACATTCAAGGCTCCTGCCAATGGTATGCCGCCGCTTGTGTCAACAATCCTGGAAACTATCGAACGGTACTTCAACAGGTCTATCATTCTACACCTGCGCTCCAGCCTTTGATGCCTTTCATAGACAAGAAGGCGCCGGGTAAACCCAAGAATGTGAAGGCTGCCAAGTACGCTATGTCTGGTACCGTCCTTACGTGGGGGGCTCCCAATGCCAAGAAAGAACTTGACCGTGCACGACAGTACGTTGTTTATCTATTCGAGAAAGGAGAGAAAATCAATTTGGAGGATGCTGACCACATCAAAGCCATTACCAGTGCCCATACCATCACACTTCCTGATTTGGAAAAGGGCTCCACACTTGTGGTCACAGCGCTCGACCGTCTTCACAACGAATCCAAACCCGTGAAGGTGAAACTCTAAGAATAAGGCTTTCCTTTGGAGGAAGGCCTTTTTTATTTCTTTGATGATTGACGATTCCCGACTTTTATCAGCAACAGACCGAGGGCGGTGAAGAAGAGTTCGCGGACGCGGCAGATGATGCTGACGAACATGCCGATGTCAGCGGTCATCCCCATTTGGGCGACGGACATGGCAAAGCCGCCTTCTCGTCCGCCGAGTTGGAGTGGCAGGAAGAAGAGCAGATTGGCGAAGAGGCTTGTGAAGGAAAGAATGAGGAAGGCATAGACGAAAGTGAGTGTTCCTCCTGTACCTGCATCGAAGAGGAGTAGCATGAAGTAAATCTCGAAACTCTGGAGCGTGCGACCAATGTACTCAAGAGCGAAGCTGGCGTAGAAACTGCGTTGGTTTTGCCCCTGTAGTTCAGATATCTGACGGTCTATCTTTTGGAGGTCTTCTTGATGATTTTCAGCAAAGGTGCGCGCCCAGCGTTTCAGTCCTGGTATATGGCTGAGAAACCGGATAAGTTTGACGACCATACCATTCTTGTAGCCGCGGATGAAGAGATAGATGCCTCCACCGCAGAAGCAGGTCATGAAGAAGAGGACGATGCCCATGCCGATATCGATGGGCAGGATGTGGAAAAGGGCGAGAGCAACATAGATGATGATGCTGGTTGTCCAGAACCAGAAGTGGGCAAAGATGTGCATCATGGCAAAGAGCAGCACGCTGGAGGTGGCGCGCTGGGTGCCAATGAATGGCTTGAGTTCCATGATTTTGTAGGGTTCACCACCCATGAGTCCAGCAGGTGTGGCGTAGTTGAGAGCGAAGCCTGTGATGGTGAGCTTGAGGATTCGCCAGAAGGGGATAGGGCATGGACCTGAACCGCGGATGATGATGCGCCAAGTCCATGCGTTCATGATGTAGAGGATGATCCAAAGCCCGAGGATTGCCCAAAGCCAATAGCCTGCATGACAAATGTCTGCCCAGAGTTGGGCGAAGGACACCTTGAAAGTGAACAGCATCACGATGACCGCAATGAGTCCGAAGGCGAAAAAGATGTTGCGGGTCTTGTTCTTCATAAAGTGAAAAACAAAAAACTTTTAGTTCTCCTCTTCTTCCACTTGGTCGAGTTTCAATTTGTCAGAATCGTCGTGCTTGGCGACGTACTGCTTCTGGAGGGGATTGGAACGTTCCTTGTCGAAACGCATACGGTTGCGAGCCACATCAATGGCGGTGTAGATGGCTTGGCGGAGGGGCTGCACGTCTTCAAGCATACTCTTGCCTGCTATGTCGTAGCCGACACCGATGGCTGGTGCTGTGCGCAGGATAGGAAGACCGGCTGTGTAGTTGATGCCTTCGTCGTGAGCGATGGACTTGAAAGCTGAGATACCTTGGTCATAGTACATGGCGAGAACAGCATCGAAGTGCTTGTGGTTTTCAGTTCCGAAGAATTCGTCGGCAGGGTAGGGACCTACACAACGGACACCACGTTTGAAGAGTTCATCGATGACGGGCTTGATGATTTCCTGCTCTTCCTTGTCATCAGCATGAGGGTTGAGCGCCAGCACCGCGATGCGTGGGTTGTCGATGAAGAAGTCGCGCTTCAGGGTATTGTGCAGGATGACGAGCCGTTCTGCCAGCGAATCCTTGGTGATGTGAGCAGGGATTTCGGAGACAGGCATTTTGTCGGTGGCGAGGGCGATACGAAGGTTTCCTGAGATGAATATCTTCAGCGCCTTCCTTTCCTGACCTGTAACCTCTTCGATATAGGTCGTCTGACCCTTGAAAGTCTTTCCTTCCGCAAGTTGGATGGTGGCGTTGTTGATTGGCGATGTGACGAGGGCGTCAATCTTCCCTTCTTGCAAGTCGGCCAATGCGGCATCTAAGGAGATGAGTGCTGCCTGACCCGCCTCGTCTGTGGCCTGTCCGAGTTCTATCTTCGATTCATCTTCGCCGAAGCAGTTGACCATATTGAGGTGTCCTTCCTTGGCTCTGTCTGCTGAATCTACCACCTGAAAACTGGTCTGCAGACCGAGACTCTTACGGTGGTAGGTTGCCACCTTGGGGGAACCGTAAATGACTGGCGTGCAGAGGGACGCCATTTCTTCTGTCTCGAATGTATTCAGTATCAGTTCGTAGCCGATACCATTGATGTCACCTTGTGTGATGCCTATTTTAATTCTTTCCATTATCTTGTTTGTCACTTGGAGTTTCTAATGTATATAGTGCCGCTTCGAGTCTGCGGATCATGGTGCGCTTCATCTTGTCGGGCGCATAGACGAATCCCTCGACTACGATGACACGGTTGTTCTTCTGGTCAAGTCTTGTATGACTGACAAAGGGACCGCCCATCGCGTCGTTGCGCATTTCCCAAAGACCACGTGCTTCCATCGCGAACTCACCGTTCACCGTGATGTTCTTTGTCCATACGAACTCGGCATTGGTCTGCATCCATTGTGTAGGCTTTTCGCCTGGGATGTTGCGCTTCATCATCGTGTCGCGCAGGGCGATGTAAGGTCCCTTCGTGAACATCTTCTCGCTCACGTAGGGTAGGGAATAGATGCAGATGTTCTGGATGGAGGAAAGGCCGTCGTCACTTGCCCAGATGAAATCCTCGCCCACCTTCATCTTCTTGATATCGACAGGGATGTAGAACTCGCAGTCGAACATCTCCTTCACTTTCTTGGCAAACTTCACGTTGTGCTGGAAATAGAGGTCATTGGCGGTGCGGTTGATTTCCTCGCTGGCGATGAGTCCCTCGATACCTTTGGCATGCTCCGTGATATAAACGGAAGCCTCCACCTGATTGGGGGCATTGAGCGTCAGGATCATCTGCGGCGTGGAGTGCACATCCTTCTCCACCGTCAGTTTCGCTTTCGTGTATTCGCGTCCAATCTGGATGCGGAAGATGTTGCGGAACAGGTTCGTGATTTTGTCATAATGCGCCAGGGTGATATGGCTCTTATGGAACTGCGGTTCTTGCTGAGGAAGTCCCAGCAGAGGCTTGTCGAGTACACGCTGCAGCGCGGCTCCTGCATAGCCGTTCCACACGCTGTCATCTGCCACCACCATCACCTCGTAGGGATTGCCCGACGACACGGGGGTGAGCAGGCTGGCACTCCTGCGGCGACGTCCATTCTTCGTGGGTTCATCGCAGGCGGCAAAGGTCAGGGCGACCAGCATCAGTATGGCAAAGATTTTTAGTTTCATGTAGTCGTTTTGACGTTTAGGTGTTATATCGTTATTCCGATGTTTGTCGGCTGGTGCTCAGCAATCCGCAGGCGGCTTCGATGTCTTGTCCTCTCGATGCACGTATTGTGGTGGGGATGCCATGATTGTTCATGTAGTCGCGGAAGTGCTCCATCGTCTCCATCTCTACCTCCTTCAACGGCACGTCTGGAACCCGATGCCAGCGGATGAGGTTGACGCGACAGAAGAGTTCCCTCAGCAGTTTAGCCAGTTCCTTGGCATGCAGGGGCGAGTCGTTGGTGCCGCCAAACATCGTGTATTCGAAGGTGATGCGTCGTTGATGACTCCAGTCGTATTCCTTGAGTAATGCTACGATGTCGGCGATGGGGAATTGCTGTTCGGCAGGCATCAGTTGCAGACGTTGCTCATGGATGGGAGAGTGGAGCGACACAGCCACGTGACATTCGCTCTCATCCAGCAATCTCCGCATGTTCTTCTTCAATCCCACAGTCGAGATGGTGATGCGATGTGGACTCCAAGCCCAACCGTAGTCGGCAGTCAGAATCTCTGTCGATTTCAGCACATTGTCCAGGTTGTCGAGCGGTTCGCCTTGACCCATATAGACAATGTTGCTCAGCGGCGTCTTGCCTTCCTCTGCGATGAGCTGATCGACGGTATAGATTTGGTTGAGGATGTCCCTTACCGTCAGGTTGCCCTGCCATCCCTGCTTACCTGTCTGACAGAAGAGGCAGTTCATCTTGCATCCCACCTGACAGCTCACACACAGCGTGGCACGATCCCCCTCGGGGATGTAAACGGTCTCCACACACTTCCCGTTCTCAGTAGGGAAGAGATACTTCACCGTCCCGTCCTTGCTGCGGCTTGTCTCCATCGGGGCAGCACATCCCACACAATACGACGCTGCCAACTTCTCGCGGTTTGCCTTGGAGATGTTGGTCATCTCATCAATGGTATGCACATGCTTGCCATACATCCACTCTGCCATTTGCTTGGCCGTGAATTTAGGCATAGAGAGTTGCAGGCACACGTCCTGCAACTCTACTAATGTCATACCTATGAGAGATGTCTTACTCATTTATTATACTTGCCGGATGGAGAAAATCGCCCAGCGCGTGGGCTGGCCGGATGGAAAACTACGCCCAGCGCGTGGGCTGGTTACCATGCAAAGAGAGGGTAGTTCTTCATGGTCTCGTTCACCTCGCCGCGAACCTTGGCAATAACAGCCTCGTTCTCTGGGTCGTTGAGCACCTCCTCAATCCAGGCGGCAATCTTCACCATGAGATCCTCCTTGGCACCACGCGTCGTGATGGCAGGTGTGCCAAGACGGAAGCCAGAAGTCTGGAAGGCAGAACGTGTGTCGAACGGTACCATGTTCTTGTTGATGGTGATATCAGCAGCCACGAGTGCATTCTCAGCCACCTTACCCGTCAGGTCAGGATATTTCGTGCGCAGGTCAACCAGCATAGAGTGGTTGTCAGTACCGCCGCTCACAATCGCGAAACCACGCTTCGTCAGCTCCTCAGCCAACACAGCAGCGTTCTTCTTCACCTGCTTAGCATACTCCTTGAACTCTGGCTTCAGCGCCTCGCCGAAAGCCACAGCCTTGGCAGCAATCACATGCTCCAGAGGACCGCCCTGCTGACCAGGGAACACGGCAGAGTTCAGCAGCTGAGACATCTTCTTCACCACACCCTTTGGCGTCGTGTAGCCCCAAGGATTGTCGAAGTCCTTGCCCAGCAGAATCAGACCGCCACGAGGACCACGCAGCGTCTTGTGCGTCGTTGTCGTCACGATGTGCGCATATTTCACAGGATTCTCTAGCAGACCTGCCGCGATGAGACCAGCAGGGTGAGCCATATCAATCATCAGCAGCGCACCCACCTCATCAGCAATCTTGCGCATGCGGGCATAATCCCACTCGCGGCTGTAGGCAGAACCACCACCGATGATGAGCTTAGGCTTGTGCTCCTTAGCGAGGGCTTCCATCTCATCATAGTCCACACGACCCGTCTCCTTGTTCAGGTTGTAGCCCACAGGCTTGTAGAGGATACCTGAAGTGTTCACCAACGAACCGTGAGACAGGTGACCGCCGTGATCCAGATTCAGACCCATGAACACGTCGCCTGGCTTCAGCACAGCCAGCAGTACAGCAGCATTAGCCTGCGCACCAGAGTGAGGCTGCACGTTGGCATACTCAGCGCCGAACAACTGACAAGCGCGGTCGATGGCCAACTGCTCAATCTCGTCCACCACCTGACATCCGCCGTAGTAGCGGTGGCCGGGGTAACCTTCTGCATACTTGTTAGTGCAGTAGCTGCCCATAGCTTCCATCACCTGGTCGCTCACGAAGTTCTCCGATGCAATCAATTCGATGCCTTTCAGCTGACGCTGATGTTCCTTCTCAATCAATGAGAAGATGAGGTTGTCTCTTTCCATTTTCCTTTAATTATAATAGTTTATGATTATTGTTTGCGTTGCATGTTCCAACTAAAAACGTGCAAAAGTACGAATAAATCCTGGAATGGGCAAATGAATGAAAAAAAAGTTATCCCTTTGCCGCGAAATAATCCCCTAAACCATTTATTTCTCCGAACCAATCCATGATGAAGAACCAATCTTTCGCCCCACCACAAAAAACTGAAGAATTATTTGGAAGTGTGGAGAAAAGGGTGTACCTTTGCATCATCGATATATATCATATTGTTGAACAATCATAACCTGATGCCTATGAAATAGAAAAGATGGATTGAAAAGGACATATATAATGAGCCCGTGCAGCGTGTTGCACGGGTTCATTTGTTTGTGTATTGATGTGGGAAAAAACGAATGCAATGCAATATTGCAATATGGATGGTTCTGAGTCCAACTTTACATCGCCAAGATGGCTCGCAGGGTTGTGTCAGTGAACGTCCGCCATATTTGTAGCTTAATGGGTTTGTAGTCTTCAAAAAGTTGCTTCAGGAAACTGATTTCAAACACCAGACGGAAATCGTTCTCGTCACATTCCTGCCGAACCTCATGCTTACTATGCCAGGCTATGCTTCGCTCTACTTTACAGGATTTACGCTTTCGCAACCTGGATGCAAAATTACGACAAATGTTTGGAACGAAAAAACAATTCTCGTCTTTTTTCAATAAGGCACGCTTATTTCTCAGCAGAGGCGGGTTATTTGGCAATAAGGCAAGGTTATTGGACGAAGAAAGGTTTGGTGGTTCTCGTAAGGCTCGATGAAAAATAGTGTTTTTGTCATATTGTTGATTGTCAACGAATTATGTGATTAGTTGTTTCAGAGATTAGAGTATCCAGTACTTTTTTACTTAAATTGCCGTATCTTTGCAGTAATAAAAATTTAGAAATAAAATAAAAACATTAATACATATATATTTAATATGAGAACAAAAGAAACAAAAAACGCTCTGGAACAAGAGTTGACTACAAAGCACCAAGAGTTGGAGTCACAGCGAAAGGTGCGTGAAGACCAGTTGGTGGATTTGACCCTTGGCAGAATACTTAGTTCCATTACATCCCAAGCCCAAGCTATCGAAACGGTGATGGAACTGACCAAAGGCAAGGGCCAGAAGAAGGTTATGCAGATCGTAGAGAGCGAGATAATCCGTGTAGCCAAAGATATGCTATGGTGTCCTGACCATTCCAGTAGCCGACATGAAAATCAGGATATGAATTGCTATGTTGGAACTCACTGGCTGTCGGTGGAATCTCCTGCATGGAAGGATTTTGTCCGACAATGCGCAGAGAAATGTGGACTCCCTCAAGAGTTTTTGATAGATGCTGATTTCATGAAGAAATTGGTCTATAATACTGCTTACGGTTTCTTCCACTCTATCAAGTCGAATAGGCCTGATGACGAAGTGTGGCTGAATATGCCCAACGGCACAATGGTTATCAAGGGCGACGGAAGTGTGTCACGGCATGATCATCGTCCCGAAGACCTATTCTATTATTGCCTGTCCTATAACTATGACCCCAATGCTGAATGTCCCACTTGGCAAGCGTTTCTCGACCGTGTTTTACCGGAAAGTGAAGCTCAGCAGGTGCTGGCCGAATACTTCTGCTATATATTGATGAAGAGCCATCGCTATTCTAAAATGCTATGGCTATATGGTCCGGGGCAAAATGGAAAATCAACAGTGTTAAATATACTAGAAGCGCTTATCGGTTCTGCTAATATTAGTTGTATCAGCCTTTCCCAACTCACCAAAGATCAGAAACTTCGTCATGGCATAGAGCACAAAATGGTCAATATAAGTTCTGAGAATGGAAAGAATGTTGAGCCTAACACGCTGAAACAACTTGCTGAGGGAGAGAAGGTCACTGTAGAGAAAAAATACCATGATGCCCGTCAGACAGACGATTATGGCAAGTTCGTCATTGCTACCAACAGCATGCCAAAGCCTGAAGACACGATTGCGTTCTATCGTCGTATGATTATCATGCCATTTCTAATTGTCATCCCTGAAAAAGAAAAGGACGTACATCTGATAGATAAACTGAAGCAAGAGCTTGCTGGCATTTTGAATTGGACAGTTTCGGCTTTTCCTGCGCTTCTTAAGCGTGAAGACTTCACAGAGAGTGAATTATGCAAGAATGCACTCCATCAGTATAAGGCTCAGGCCAATAGCGTACAGGTGTTTGTTGAGCAGATGTGTGAGCAATCTACAACGACCATCCGGGGAGATGAACTGTTTGACGCATACCAGAACTATTGCCGATATATGAACTTTGACAGTGACAGGAAAGTCGGGCGTAATGATTTTTATAAACAATTAGCAAAACTTGGGTATCTGCCTGTCCCTAATGGAAACAACTGCAAACTATTCCATCTAAAACTCTCTGAATAATGGAAAAATACGAGCAATTCGACCTTTCACGCATCAACAATTTAGACATTGTTGAAGTAGCCCAACGATTGGGCGTCAACTTGCGTCGCTCAGGTTCACACTACCTGATGCTCTGTCCTTGGCATGACGATACGCATCCATCCTTAGTGCTATATAACCACAGCGGCGACATGCACTGCCACTGCTATAGTTGCGGTGCACACCACTCAGTCATTGATCTCGCCATGGCACTTGAGGGTTGGTCTTTCCAAGAGGCCTGCCAGTGGCTGTCCACGGAATTTGGGATCGGCATCCTGCCATTTGGAGTTTATGCGCCCAAGCCTAAACGTAAACCTATGGAGATCGTCAAAGAACCAGAATACACTTACATCTCCATGCCTATGGTTGATGAACTGGTTACGGTCAGAAATCCACTGTGCCGTTGCCTGATGCGAATGGGCAAATTTCCGCCTGAGCAAATAGAGTGGCTTACAGAGGAATACCGTCTGGGATGCTATGTGCTCAATGAAGATGAGGAATGGACTGTGTTTCCTTGCATAGATGGCTTTGGTCGAGTTTACAACCTGAAAATCCAACTCTATGACACCGATCCTACATCGACTCGGTTCGGACATAGTTTGGAAAACAGTTATTGGTTAGGGGGAATGTGGAGAAATGATGGCCGCTTCCCTGAAAAAGCAGTATTTCATTCTGCCTGTATGTTCGGTGAACATCTCTTGACTAAAAACCCCAATAGTCGGGTGGCACTTGTGGAAAGCCCGAAAAACGCATTGTTTGGTGCCTTGTTTGACCCATCGATGACATGGTTGGCTGTCGGCAGCAAGGGTATGTTGAAGCGTGATGTGCTGCAGCCTCTACAAGGTCGCGATGTTATGGTCATTCCCGACCGCGATGCCATCATTGAATGGACTGATGCGCTTAGGGGAATGGCAGATATTGCCAATTTCACCGTCAGCGATTTTTGCCTGCGTTATGCTCCAGAAGGAGAACTGAAGTTCGACATTGCCGACTATCTGCAACAACTATGGGCCGAGAAGTGAGGGACTTTTGCGGGATTTCTTATTGCTGACTTTTTCCGTGAACGTTCTCATTTACAATTGATTATTGTAGATCCTATGGAATTATACTCTCTATTTCATTAAAACTCTTTATTTTTTTTCTTTCTTTTTTATTTTTGGGGAAAGAAGAATAAAAAAACTCCTCTAATAACCATGTAGGGAATTGGTATCCAAATATTTGTGAGCCATTTGGGTATATCAAAAATCCCAATAAACCTCCCATTCTTCCTCCATCTCTAAATCGTTTATTCCACTAACCGAAATTTATCTTCTTTTCTTTCTAAAAATTCTTCATAATTTACTGAAAATAAGTAGGAAAAGGTTTGGATATGTCGAAAAAAAGTCGTAACTTTGTAGCGTAGTTGAGGAGGAATTTTTACGGGGACGCGTTCTAAATATTTCTGCGCCGCGGAGGAGAAAAATCTGGGACGGGTTCTGGAAAAAAGGACATCGGAGACTGCATGAGTTAGTTAACAAAAAGTGAAACCCAACTAAAAAA
>JAFXVS010000030.1 GCA_017534815.1 Bacteroidaceae bacterium
ATGCGTTGCAAAGGTAAGCGGATTTTTGAGAACCACCAAAAAGCAAGTCCGAAGTGTTAAAATCTAAAAGTAGTTGATATACAGAGGTTTATCTCTATGTATTTTTCATTGTTTGTGGTTGTTTAGAGGTCTCTAAATACAGTCAGAGAAAGCACTGTTTCCTATTGATGTCACGCTGTTGGGGATTGTCACCGATGTCAGGTCGGAGCAACCATAGAAAGCATCGTCTCCTATTGATGTCACGCTGTAGGTCACATTCTTATATCTTACAGTCCTGGGAATCGTCACATAGCCTGTGTATTCGGTGTCGCCAAAGGTTACAGTAGCCTCCTTATTACTGGTATCGAAATTGTAATAAATACCATTAATTTTATCAAATATATCATCAGCAAAAGCCGTCATTGAGAAGAAAGACGCAAAGAGCGCAAAAAAGAAAAATTTTAGTTTCATAAGATTTAATGGATTAAGACACTAGTGACTTTATTTAATGTGTCGTTAAATTCGTCGAGTGTCAAAACTGTAAGCTGAGGAAATGGTATGGTATCAGAATGTTTTGTAAGGAGTGCGTAAATGCTGACCACGAAGTTCATCAAGCTTCTTCTGGTCGAAGATTCCTTCTTCCCACATCTTGTCAATCGCTCGTTGTGCCCTTTCTGCGAAGAAGAGCGACAAGGTCATTCGCAATGCGTTGAGGTCGTCCTGTGAGGTGACATTGGCTGCTGCGTTCATCAGTTCCAATTGTGCCATTTCTGTGTAACTCATACTCATTAACTTTATTGTTTTCGGTGCAAAGATACACAATTATTTGGAAACAAACCTGAATAATTAAAATAATTCTATCCACCAATACATATAATAATATTAGTGGATAGAATTATTTATAACACATTACTCCTCCAGGAAGTCCTCCACCAGTGCGAGCGCCTCGACCTGCGCCACCTCGAGGATGTCGTTGATGACCACCTCGTCGAAATGCTCCGCCTGCGCCAATTCATACTTGGCACGTTCGATACGCTGTTCTATCACCTCGGGCGCATCTGTGGCACGCGACTCCAGACGGCGGCGCAACTCCTCGATGCTGGGTGGCTGGATGAAAATGCTCAATGCACGATTTCCATAAATCTTCTTGATGTTCATGGCTCCGTTCACATCCACATCGAACACCACGTTCTCGCCCGCCGCCAACTGCTTGTCCACCTGCGACTTGAGCGTGCCATAGAACTTGTCTGGATACACCTCCTCGTACTCCACGAACGCATCATCGGCAATCTTCTGACGAAACTCCTCAGGCGTGAGGAAGAAATACTCGACCCCGTTCTGCTCTGTGCCGCGCGGGGCACGGGAGGTGGCAGAAATGGAGAAGTGGAGGTTGAGCCTTTCAGCGCCTCCATCGGCCATGATGCTGTTGATGATGGTCGATTTGCCGGAACCCGATGGGGCGGCGAAGATAATGAGGCAGCCCATGCGCTGCGCGTTCACATTTGACATATTACATCACATTTAATACTTGTTCCTTGATCTGTTCGAGTTCGTCCTTCATCTTGACCACGATGTTCTGCATCTCGGCCTGGTTGGACTTGGAGCCGGTGGTGTTGATCTCACGACCCATCTCCTGAGCGATGAAACCGAGCTTTTTGCCCTGACCATGACCGTCCTGCATGGTCTCGACGAAGTAGCGGAGATGGTTGGTGAGGCGCTGCTTCTCCTCACTGATGTCGAGCTTCTCGATGTAGTAGATCATCTCCTGCTCGAGACGGTTCTTGTCGTAGTCCACGCCGATGTTCTGTTCGAGGGCATCGACAATGCGCTGACGGATCTTCTCCGTGCGCTCCTTCTCGTAAGGCTCGATGGAGGCCAACAGTGTGGCGATGTTGTCAATCTTCTCCTGAAACTTCTGGGCGAGAGCCTGTCCCTCCTGCTTGCGGAAAGCCACGAGCTCATCGACGGCTCCCTCCACAGCCTTGCGAGCCTCAGACCACTCCTCATCGGAGAGTTCCTCGACATCAGAATGGGTGAAGACATCGGGCATACGCAGGAGCGTGCAGTACCAATCATCGGGGGCAGGCAGTCCAAGAGCCTGCTGCATTTGCTCCACCTGCAGCTTGTAAGAACGGACGAGCTCTATGTTGATGGGCGTAGCGACAGCACTCTCTTCTTTTTCCACCCAAAGCACAAAATCGACCTTGCCGCGTTCAAGTTTTTGTTGCATGATTTGACGCATCTCCATCTCTTTCTCACGATAGATGGGGGCGATGCGTGCGGTGATGTCCAACGCCTTACTGTTGAGCGATTTCACTTCAGCGTGAATCTTCTTTCCATTGTACTCTACGACGCACTTGCCGTAGCCTGTCATTGATTGTATCATGATATTGTTTGTTAATTTGTGTGCAAAGGTAGTGATTTTTTTAATTAAATTCCGTACCTTTGCACATATTTTATATAAATAGCGACACAAGATGTCAGTGATTCTACATATTGAGACGGCGACAGACCTATGCAGTGTGGCTGTAAGTCAGGACACCGCCATCATCTTTCAGACGGACAACCTGCCCAAAGAAGGGGACGAGCCGAAGAAAGAGAAGGGAACGAACCACGCTTCCATTCTCGGAGTGATGGTGGACGAAGCCCTATCCTTCACCGACAACCACGCCATCCCATTCGATGCTGTGGCAGTGAGTGGAGGCCCTGGCAGCTACACAGGCTTGCGCATCGGTGTGTCGATGGCAAAGGGTGTGGCCTACGGACGGAACCTGAAACTCATCTCCGTGCCGACCCTGGAAGTACAATGCGTACCGGTACTACTGGTTCACGACGATCTGCCCGAAGATGCGCTCCTCTGCCCGATGCTCGACGCCCGTCGCATGGAAGTCTACACGGCGCTCTACACCCGAGCTTTGAAGACGGTTTTACCTATCCTGCCAATGGTCATCGACGAACATTCCTTCGAGCAGCAGCTCAGCGAGCGCCCTATCTATTTCTTCGGTAACGGCGCCGAGAAGTGCAAGGCGATGATTCAGCATCCCAACGCCCATTTTCTCGACGGTGTCCCTCTTCTGGCCAAGTACATGTCGCCCCTGGCCGAGAAGAAATTCCTGCGAGAAGAATTCGAGGACGTGGCCTACTTCGAGCCAAACTATCTGAAAGAATTCCAAGCCACCGTCGCCAAGAACCCCCTCAAGGAAATAGAGAAATAAAAAATAATTATATGGATTACAATACGACAAGAGACAAACTCATCATGCCCGAGTACGGACGCGGCATCCAGCAGATGGTGGAGCACTGCAAAACCATTGCTGAGAAGGAAGAGCGCATGCATTGCGCCAGAACCATCGTCAGCACGATGGCCACCATGGCTGAGCAGACCGCAGACCGTGAGGACTTCCAGAAGAAACTTTGGAACCATCTCGCAGCCATGGCACAGTATGACCTTGACATCGACTATCCCGTCGAGATAGAACGCATGGATGACAAGGAAGCACGCCCCGAACGTCTGCCCTACCCTCAGCACCGCATCAAGAAACGCAACTACGGCACCATCGTGGAGCAATTCACCGACCACCTCACCACCATGGAGGCAGGGCAGCAGCGTGACGACTTGGCACAGATGGTGGCCAACCACATGAAGCGTGACCTCTCCAACTGGAGTACCGATTCGATGAGCGATGAGAAAGTGGCTGACGACATGGCTGTTTACACAGATGGTAAGATTCAACTGGATCTCGCTCATAACCCACTCGTCAGCGACGGCGAACTGCTCAGCACACGCATCTCCACCAGTATTAAGAAAAAGAAGAAAAAGTAAGGAATGGCTTCATTTATCATAGAAGGCGGACACAAACTGCATGGCGAAATCACTCCACAAGGTGCCAAGAATGAGGCGCTGGAGGTCATCTCGGCCATCTTGCTGACAGCTGAGCCCGTCATCATACGGAATGTACCGAACATTCTTGATGTCAACAACCTCATCAGCCTCCTGAGCCGGATGGGTGTTCAGGTCACAGACCTCGGCGAACACGCATGGCAATTCCAGGCCGACAACCTCGACATGCAATATCTGGGCAGTCAAGAGTTCGTGCAGCGATGCGCCGCTCTGCGTGGCAGCATCCTCACCCTCGGTCCGCTCCTCGCCCGCTTCCATAAGGCCTGCGTAGCCAAGCCTGGCGGCGATCAAATCGGCAGACGTCGTCTCGACACCCACTTCATCGGCATTCAAGAACTCGGCGCAAAGTTCAACTACAGCATCGAACGTGGCGTCTATGAGATTGATGCCAACGAACTGCACGGAACCTACATGCTTCTGGATGAGGCCAGCGTGACAGGCACTGCCAACATCATCATGACCGCAGTCCTTGCCGAAGGCACCACAACCATCTACAACGCAGCCTGCGAGCCCTATATCCAGCAACTCTGTCAGATGCTCAACGCAATGGGGGCCAAGATTAGCGGCATCAGTTCCAACCTCCTAACTATTGAAGGTGTGAAAGAACTACATGGCACCGATCACACCATCCTACCCGACATGATTGAGGTCGGTTCCTTCATCGGAATGGCCGCCATGACAGGTAGCGACATCACCATCAAAAACGTCAGTTACGACAACCTTGGCATCATTCCTCAAGCCTTCCGTCGCATCGGCATCACCATTGAACGCATCGGTGATGACATTCATATCCCCGAACACGAGCACTACGAAGTGCAGTCCTTTATGGACGGCAGCACCATGGCCATCGCCGACGCTCCTTGGCCTGGACTCACACCCGACTTGCTAAGCATCCTGCTTGTGGTCGCCACACAGGCCAAGGGTTCCGTGCTTATCCATCAGAAGATGTTCGAGAGTCGTCTCTTCTTCGTGGACAAGCTCATCGACATGGGCGCACAAATTATCCTCTGTGACCCCCACCGTGCCGTCGTCGTCGGCCACGACAACCAGATGAAACTCCACGGTTCCAAGATGTCCAGCCCCGACATCCGCGCTGGCATCGCCCTGCTCATTGCTGCCATGTCGGCTAACGGCGTGAGCATGATCAGTAACATCGAGCAGATTGACCGCGGATACGAAGACATCGAAGGACGACTGACCGCCCTCGGTGCAGCCATCAAGAGAATACAATAGAAACATAGGATTACTTAGGACTGCCTAGAATTTCCTATAAAACCAATGATTAAGCAAGAAGAAGTCTATCAGATAGGCCGCATGGGCAAAGCACATGGACTGAAAGGAGAAATCAACTTTCAGTTCACCGACGATGTCTGGGACAGAACCGACAGCGACCACATCATCTGCGAGGTAGATGGTATTCTGGTACCCTTCTTCATTGAGGAATACCGTTTCCGCAGCGACACCACTGCCATCATGAAACTCGAAGACATCGACACCATTGAGTCGGTTCAGATGCTCGTCAACAGCCCTGTCTATCTTGAGAAAAAATATCAAGAAGAACTCGACGATGACGAGGTTTCCATCCACTATTTCATCGGCTTTCGTATGCTTGACGGCGACACCCACGAAGAAATCGGCACCATCATCGACATCGATGACAATACCGACAACTGGCTCTTTATTGTTGAACGACCTGATGACAGCGAGGTGATGATCCCCGCCCACGAGGAATTTATCGCCGAAATCAACCAACAAGAAAAGACCATGATCATGGACTTACCATTAGGCTTGCTCGATCTATGAGCCCCAATCATCACCATGAAGTCCAAGAGTGCCAAAAGGAACACCATGAATATGATAAATAATCGGGCACTTGCACAATAAACGAGGGAAAAAGTAGTTATTAATAATGTATGAAACGAAGGGTATTCGTGACATTGCTTCTCTTGACAGCTTTGATGCTGGAGGTGAGAGGACAGTGGGATGTGCAGTTTTCGGACTACACAGCCCTTAAGTCATTTTATAACCCTGCGGTGTCAGGTACAGATGGAAAGTTGAATGCCGCTGCGGCCTATTCGATGCAGATGACAGGGTATGACAAGGCGCCTGCCACGCTTTATATTGGGGTAGATATGCCAGTGTACTTCCTGAATCCCCATCATGGTGCAGGTCTGAGCTTTTACAATGACAACATTGACATATTCACCACTACGAGAATCGGTTTGCAGTATGCCTACAACATCAAGCTGAGCAAGAAAGGAAAGTTGGCGATTGGTGTACAAGGCGCTTTTCTGAATACAAAGATGGCTTCCAGAGGCATGACATTAGAGGAGAACAACGACCCCGCATTTTCCTCATCGGAGGCGAAGGGTAACAAAGTGGACATGGGCGTAGGATTGTACTATTACCATCCGAGATTGTGGGTGGGTGCCTCGTCGCAACATTTGTTGGATCCTATGATTGTAATGGACAAACGGTATGAGGTGAAGGTGCCAAGAATGTATTATTTGATGGGTGGATGCAATATTAAATTGAGAAATTCGTTATTATCCTTGCAACCCTCCTTCTTGGTGCAGTCGGATATGACCTCGTGGCGTGAAGATGTGCAATGCAAGGCGACCTACGAGAACAATGAGAAGAAGTTCTTTGGAGGTTTGGGGTACAGCCCCAATACATCAGTAACGCTGTTGATTGGAGGCATGTTTCATGGTGTTAACTTCGGTTACAGTTACCAGATGTACACCTCTGGATTGGGAGTGGTTCACGGCAGTCATGAGCTGGTGGTTGGTTATCTGACCGACCTCGACCTGTTTAAGAAGGGAAGAAATAAACACCAAAGTGTGAGATGGCTGTAGAGAGGTTTGGTGGTTGAGGGTTGAGAGTTTAGAGTTTAGAGTTGATAATTAAGAGATAATAGATAATAAAAAATAAACGATGAAAAAATTATTGTTTGCAACATGCCTGATGGTCGCCGCTTTGGCAGCCGTTTCGTGTTTCTCCAGCAAGGGAGGCTCGAGTGCTGCTGGTGGTGAAGTGACTGGTGTTAGCGGCACATCGATGTCAGAACCAGCACCATACGGCATGGTATTGGTGAAACGTGGAAGCCTCAAGATGGGTACGGAGAATACCGACAGTCTTTGGGGCAAGGATGTACCAACAAGGGACATCAGCGTGGACGCGTTCTGGATGGACGAGAAAGAGGTGACGAACTCTATGTATCGTCAGTTTGTCTATTGGGTGCGTGACTCCATCATCCGTGAGCGTCTGGCAGACCCAGCCTATGGCGGTGACGAGAGTTACAAGATTGAGGAAGACAAGTACGGCGAGCCCGTCACTCCTCACTTGAACTGGAACAAGTCATTGCCTCGCAATCCTGACGAAGACCAGGAGCGTGCAATGGAGAGTGTTTACACCTTCCATCCTGTAACGGGCGAGAAGATGTTGGACGTAAAACAGTTGAACTACCGTTACGAAGTGTTTGATTATGTGATGGCTGCAAAGCGCAAGTATCGTCTTGATCCAACAGAGCGCAATCTCAACACCGACTTTGATAATGATCCGAATGAAGTGGTGATGATTTCGAAGGATACAGCCTATGTGGATGATGATGGCATTATCCATCGCGAAACTATCACCCGTCCGCTTAGCAGCATGTGGGACTTCGTCAATACATATATTGTCAATGTGTATCCCGATACCACCTGCTGGATCAATGACTTCCAAAATGCCGAGAACGAGGTGTACATGCGTCTCTACTTCACCCACTCCAACTTCAACGAATATCCCGTGGTGGGTGTGAACTGGGAACAAGCCAACGCTTTCTGCAATTGGCGTACAGACTTCCTCCTAAAAGGTTTGGGTCCACAAGCGAAGTTCGTACAGCGTTACCGTTTGCCGACTGAGGCCGAATGGGAGTATGCCGCTCGTGGCAAAGATGGCAACGAGCTTCCTTGGCAACAAGATGGTGTGTCCAGCGATAAGGGTTGCTACTACGCCAACTTCAAGCCCGATCGAGGCAACTACACGAAGGACGGCAACCTCATCACGTCGAAGACAGGTATTTACAGCGCCAACTCCAACGGTCTCTATGATATGGCCGGCAACGTAGCAGAATGGACCAGTACCGTCTATACGGAGGCAGGAGTGCTCTCCATGAGCGATATGAACCCGACCCTCACCTACAACGCAGCCAAGGAAGACCCATACGCATTGAAGAAGAAGAGCGTACGTGGTGGTTCGTGGAAAGACCCTGAGAGCTTCATTAAGAGCGTATGGCGCTCGTATGAGTATCAGAATGTAGGACGCTCTTTCGTTGGTTTCCGATGTGTGAGATCACAAGTAGGCACAGCAACTAAAGTAAAGAAATAATTAAACAACATAGAATTATGGCAACACAATATACAGGAATACAGAAGTGGCTCCGCACGAAGAGGGGGCAGACCTTCTTGAACTATGCATACAGTTGGGGCGCATCCGTCGTGATTGCAGGTGCCCTCTTCAAACTCACCCACACCGATGGAGCAGACATCATGCTTTGGCTTGGTATGGGTACAGAAGTTATCGTGTTCTTCCTTGCTGGTTTCGAACCACAGGAAAGTATGGATGCACAAGAACTGGCTGAGGAGGTGGCTGAGAATGCAGCTATCGCAGCACAGACTAACGCGGCCCTTTCTGAAGAGACTGTGGCAGCTTTAGCCAATGCAGCTACAGGCATGGCCAACGCTCCTATTGGTGGTGGAGGAACAGTTATTGTCGGTGGCGGTGTGCCGAGTGGAGGAACCATTGTCATCAATGGCGGTGGCGGTTCTGTCTCAGCTGGTCATGCTGATCAGGTAAATTCTTCCGAAGGTGTTGCTCCAGTGGATGCAGCTCAATTGGCAGAAAACATCTCGTCTGCACCTGTCTTCCGCTCCGCACAGTTCCAAAGCATGGCGCCAGAGATGCAGGAAGCCACCAAGGCTTACGTGGAGCAACTCACCGAACTCACCGACACCCTCAAGAAGGTGGCAGAGCAGAGTGCACGTCTCACGCGTGACTCCGAGGAGATGGAGAACATGAATCGTACGCTCACAGGCATCAACCGCTTCTACGAGATGCAACTCAAGAGCGTGGGCACTCAGTCGGCTACGATTGATGAGGTGAACGAGCAGACACGCAAACTTGCTGGTCAGCTCCAAGAGTTGAACGATGTGTATTTCAAGATGGTTGAAGCACTCAAAATGAAGATTGCATGATACGAAAGAAGTTAAGTCCGCGACAGAAGATGATCAATCTGATGTACGTTGTGCTCATGGCTATGCTGGCGCTCAACGTCTCATCCGATGTGCTCGAAGGCTTCTCGCTTGTGGACGATGGTCTGAATCGCACGAAGGTCAACTCGACCACCCAGAATGAGGCGATCTACAAGCAACTGGAGGATGCCATGAAGCAGAATCCGGAGAAGACGCGTCAGTGGTACGAGAAGGCTCAACAGGTGCGCAAGATGTCCGACTCGCTCTACACTTTGGCAGAGAACTTGAAGTGGGAAATCGTGCGTGAGGCTGACGGCGATGATGCAGACCTCAACAACATAGAAGGTCGCGACAACCTGGAGGCTGCCACCCATGTGATGCTGGCTGCAGGTGTGGGCAAAGGCGGTCAGCTGAAGAAGGCGATCGAGACTTACCGCGAAGGCATCACCGCCATGATCAACGACGAAGGACAGAAAAAAATCATCCGTTCTAACCTCTCGACTGACGTGCCAAAGAAGGCCAAGTTGCAAGGTAAGAATTGGCAGGAATACATGTTCGAAAACACACCAGTGGCAGCTGCTGTTACCTTGCTCACCAAGCTCCAGACCGATGTGCGTCATGCAGAGGGCGAGATGCTTCACCAGTTGGTGTCCAATATTGACGTGAAGGATGTGCGTGTGAACGAGATTCAGGCACTTGTCATTCCGAATGCACAGACTGTGGTACGTGGTGGCAGGTTCTCTGCCCAGATTATTATGGCTGCAGTCGATACCACCCAGCGTCCTGAGATATATGTGGGTAACACCCTGCTTAAGTCTGAGAATGGACGATATGAAACCATCTGTGGTTCAACAGGCGACTTCACCCTCAGGGGGTACCTCGTCATGAAGAACGGTAACGGAGAAACCATCCGTCGTGAGTTCGCACAGCCCTATACGGTGGTGGAACCATCGGCAACCGTCAGTGCCACGATGATGAACATTCTTTATGCAGGTTATCAGAACCCCATCAGCGTCAGTGTGCCTGGCATCCCCAACAATAAGATTAGCCTCTCCATGACTAACGGAAATCTTACCCATAAGGATGGAGGTAACTACATCGCTGTGCCTTCGAAAGTAGGTGAAGATGTGACTTTCACTGTCACAGCCCAGAATGAAGGTCGTCAGCAGGAGATGGGTAAGTTCACTTTTAATGTGCGTAAACTTCCTGATCCAACGGGTTATCTTGACTATACGGATGCCAAAGGAAATACCACCCGCTTCAAGGGCGGACGTATCTCCAAGCAAGCCATTTTGGCAGCAGGAGGCATTGGAGCTGCTATCGATGATGGTTTGCTCAACATCTCCTTCCGAGTACTTGGATTTGAGACTCGCTTCGCTGATAATATGGGCAATATGGTGAATGAGGTAAGTAACTCCGCATCCTTCACCCCCAACCAGACCAACCGTATTCGTTCCCTCACGAGAGGAAAACTTTTCAACATCAGCCGCATTCGTGTCATTGGTCCAGACGGCATCGAAAGAACGCTCATTTCCCCTGTGGAAGTCATCATAAATTAATCAGATTATGAAAAAGATACTATTCATATTAACAACCCTCTGCATGGTGGGCACCCTCAATGCTCAGCCACAGAGAAGCCGTGTGCAGAACAATCGTAACACACCTGCAGCCCAAAGGAACACGACGACTGCAGTGGGGCAAAATCGTGCCAGCTTCATGTTCCCTACAGCTGTAGATGTGCCCGAAGATCCCACTTGGCGTCGCGACATCTATCGTTCCATCGATTTGAGGAAAGACGAGAATGCAGCCCTCTACTATCCAGTGGAGCCCCAAGGGAACAGCATGAACCTCTTCACCCTCCTCTTCAAGCTGCTCAACACGGGAAAGATTCCTGCTTACGAGTACCAGTTGGACGGTATTGAGAACTTCCAGCAGAGCAACCGTATGCACTTCAAGGATCTCTTGGATCGTCAAGAAATCGCTTACGAGGTGGATGGTAACAGTATCAAGGTGGATCAGTCCGACATCCCTTCTGCTGACGTGCTTGGTTACTTCGTGAAGGAAAGCTCCTACTACGACCAGAATACAGCCACTTATCACAGCCGTATCGTGGCACTCTGTCCAGTACTCTATCGTTCTGAAGACGAGTTTGCCATTCGAGAGACAGTGAGTGAATACGACGATGACGAGGAATATGCTCAGAGCCAGAACATACAGAAATTCCCGCTCTTCTGGGTGAAGTACGATGACATCAAGACCTATCTCAGCGGTCAAGACGTGATGACGAGCAATCTCAACAATGCCGCCAAGATGTCAATGGATGATTTCTTCTCCACCAACCATTACAAGGGTGATATTTACATGACCACCAATATGCAGAACAAGTCGCTGCAGCAGTATTGCGCTACCGATTCTCTCATGAAGAAAGAGCAGAACCGCATTGAGAAGCAGATGACAGACTTCGAGGAGCATATCTGGAAGACTCCTGTTGACTCAGTCGAACAGGCACGTCGAGATTCCATCGCAGCAGCCTCTGTCAAGAAGGGAAAGAAAGGTAAGGCTGCAGCTGGCAAGGCATCCTCATCTTCTGCACGTACGGCTCGTGTCTCTTCTGGCAAGAAGGAAAAGTCTGGCGGCAATGCTGGTGGAGGTGGCAATGGCGCCCCACGTGTTTCCGTCAGAAGACAAAGACATTAGTATAGCTGTGTCACCACCCCACCCTCATCAAGAAAATCATAGACAAGAAACTGGAGGGGTAAAGCGGGAAGTGACAATTTGAGCGAAAAACAGATGAAAAGCCTTGGAGTCTTACGACTTTTGGGCTTTTCTTTGTGGTTGTTCCATGAAAAAGTCGTACCTTTGTGCCCGATTTTAAATTTCGAATAGACTTTTTCTATGAAAGTATTGAAGTTTGGCGGAACATCCGTAGGTTCCGTAGAGAGCATTCTCAACTTGAAGAAGATAGTGGAAGGACAGAATGAGCCTGTTGTCGTGGTCGTGTCAGCTTTGGGCGGCATCACGGACAAACTCATCGGCACATCCAAGCTGGCAATGGCCGGCGATGCTGCCTATCTGACTGCATACGAGGAAATGGTGGAGCGTCACCACCAGATGATTGACGCCATCATCACAGACACAACGAAAAAGACGACACTTTTGGCCACAGTGGATGAACTGTTGGGACAACTGAAGAGCATCTATCAAGGCGTGTATCTGATTGGCGACTTGAGCGAGAAGACGAGCAACGTGATTGTGTCGTACGGTGAGCGCATCAGCAGCAACATCGTGGCTACACTGATTGAGAATGCCAAATGGTACAATTCTTTGGAATTCATCAAAACAAAGCATAAGGAAGGTCGGAACCTGTTCAGCAACTCGGTGAGCACACCGCTGATTCTGGAAACGTTCAAGGACTTCATGAACGGAACGGCCAATCATAAGGTTTGTGTTGCTGGCGGTTTCATTTCAACTGATAGTATCACGGGCGAGGTGACAAATCTCGGACGTGGTGGTTCGGATTATACTGCGGCGATTCTGGCTGCAGCCTTGAATGCTGATGTGCTGGAGATCTGGACGGATGTGTCTGGCTTCATGACGGCTGACCCACGTGTCATCAACAATGCATATCCCATCGACAAGCTTTCGTATGTGGAGGCAACGGAGTTGTGCAACTTCGGTGCTAAAGTGGTCTATCCACCTACCATCTACCCTGTGTGCGTGAAGAATATCCCCATCTTGGTGAAGAACACGTTCCGTCCAGAAGACAAAGGTACGATCATCACCAACATCGATGAAAGCAACGACAACGGACGTGCCATCAAGGGCATCTCGTCCATCAACAATACGAGCCTCATCACGGTGAGCGGTCTGTCAATGGTGGGGGTGATTGGTGTGAACCGTCGCATCTTCACGACCTTGGCAGAGAACGGCATCAGCGTGTTCATGGTGAGTCAGGCAAGTTCGGAGAACAGTACGTCTATTGGTGTGACGGATGCAGATGCCGACCGTGCCTGCGAGGTGCTGAACAAAGAGTTTGCGAAGGAAATAGAGATGGGTGCCATGTACAAGATGAAGCTGGAGAGAGATTTGGCCACTGTCGCCATCGTGGGTGAGAATATGAAGCATACGCCAGGCATTGCTGGTAAGCTCTTCGGCACGTTGGGACGCAATGGTATCAGTGTGATAGCCTGTGCTCAAGGTGCCAGTGAGACGAACATCTCATTCGTGGTCGAAAGGAAGAGTCTGAGGAAGTCGCTGAACGTGATTCACGACTCGTTCTTCTTGTCAGAATACCAAGTGCTGAACGTGTTCCTTTGTGGCGTCGGAACGGTGGGTGGCAGCCTGCTGGAGCAGATTGCTGGTCAACGTCAGAAGTTGATGAAGGAGCGCAACCTGCAAATCAACGTGGTGGGCATCGCCAGCGGACATAATGCGATGTTTGACAGGAACGGCATTGACCTCTCGCAATGGGAGGAGGACGGCAAGTTCTCTGTTGCCCAACTTCGTGCAGGTCTGAAAGATGCTCCTGCCAGCAATTTGGAGCGTCTGAAGGACGAGGTGATTGGCATGAACATCTTCAACAGCGTCTTTGTGGATTGTACAGCAAGCGCCGACGTGGCAGGACTTTACGAAGCATTCCTGAGCAACAACATCTCCGTAGTTGCAGCCAACAAGGTGGCAGCATCGAGCGACTACGACAACTATGCCAAGTTGAAGGCGACAGCCCGCAAGCGTGGCGTGAAATATTTGTTTGAGACGAATGTTGGTGCTGGTCTGCCCATTATCAATACCATCAACGACCTCATCAACTCGGGCGACAAGATTCTGAAGTTGGAGGCTGTGCTGAGTGGTACGCTGAACTTCATCTTCAATACAATTTCGGCGGATGTTCCGTTCAGCGAGACGGTGCGTCGTGCCAAGGAAGAAGGCTATGCAGAGCCCGATCCACGTGTGGACTTAAGCGGCAAGGACGTGATTCGCAAGTTGGTCATCCTCTCCCGTGAGGCAGGCTACAAGATGAATCAGGAGGATGTGGAGAAGCATCTGTTCATTCCGCAGTCATTCTTCGATGGTTCGCTGGAGGACTTCTGGAAGAATCTGCCTTCGCTCGATGCCCAGTTTGAGACTGAGCGCAAGGAAGTGGAAGCAGCCCATCAGCATTGGCGTTTCGTGGCCAAGCTGGAGAACGGCAAAGGCTCCGTATCTTTGGAACGTGTGGGCGAACGGCATCCGTTCTACGACCTTGAAGGTTCCAACAACATCATTCTCATCACCACTGAACGCTACAACCAATATCCTATGCTCATCCAGGGCTACGGTGCAGGTGCTTCAGTTACCGCAGCAGGCGTGTTCGCCGACATCATGAGCATCGCCAACATCTAAGTCAATAGATACAGGAAGAATGAAGAAATTGATAATGATGGCTGTAGTGGCCATCTTGACAGTCTGCGGTGCAGGTCATGTACAGGCACAGGTGATGAAAACCGCCGATTTGGAGAAGTATGCCAAAGCAAAGTACGGGGAGAAGTGGCTCGACGCTGCCCTGAACTTGGCCAGCGGACTGAAGCTTGACAAGAACGAGAGCCTGACTTATCAGCAGGTCATCGAGGCACCAGGAAAATCGAAACAAAATCTGTATGTGGCACTCAATTATTGGGCGACAGCGACATTCAAGGATAAGCAGGCCATCACGCTCAATGATAAAGAGGCGGGTTGCATCATCGTCTCCTCTACCATCGCCAACATTGCCGAGCATATGGGCACGCTGAACAAGTATTCAGTCAGCATCACGCCAGTCATCCGTCTCGACATCAAAGAAGGCCGTGTGAGGGTAACCTACACCGTACAGACCTATGATGTGTTGGCTGACATCAGCGGTGGCTGGCTCAGTCCTACCGACAATGCCAAGAAGACCAGTGGTGACTCCAAGCGCAAGGCCGAAGACAAGACCAATGCCAACCTCTATGACGAGCAGTGGGAAATAGCCAGGCACTATCCCTTTGTGGAGAAAGACCCCCAGAAGCGCACTTGTGCCAAGGCACTGGTCATGACCCATGCCTATTCGAATGCCATCATGGACAAGGTGGAAGAAGCTCTGAAACATGGCATCACAGGCACCGACGATGATGACTGGTGATGAAGTAAATAACGATTAGAGTCCGTGCAGCGATGGTTGCACAGGCAGAGATAATTTTTGAACAACAAAAATATTCTTGATTTTTTATCTGGTTCAGGTGGTTTTATGACAGAGGCTTATTATTGTCCAATAAGGGTGCGTTATTGCGGAATAAGGACGGGTTATTGGAGAAAGGGGTTCTTCCCCACATATTGCAATATTGGGTTCCCTGAAACGTGAAAAAGAGAGGATGGGGTGATAATGGGACTTTGTTCTTGCAAAGATACAACTTTATTCTGAACCACCATAAAAATACAAATAAAGTCTGGAGTTGACCAAAGCCCTCATCGTTCTCATGGGGGACAAGGGGACAAGGGGACAGCCTTTTTCTGGCATACCCCCCCAAGAGAATTCTTATGATAATGTAAGTATAATAATAATAATAATAGTGATTATAAGTATATATAAATAGTTACTATAATAGTAGTAACAACAATAGTAATGGCAGGGGGTGACGGGAGAAAAACCTTGTCCCCTTGTCCCCCTGTCCCCACATCATGGCAGCCGGTGCTTCTCCCTCTCTGACAGAGGCTCTTTATTTCCCGATAAACGCCCATTATTTCATTCCTGTACGGCTGCTGAAGTTGATGCGGACACCCTTGTCATCTACCATCATGTCATTACCTCCGTTGTTGCCGTTGCTGGCGGTCGGTTTGCGTTCACCGTCCAGTATTTCGCGGCACATGTTCTTGATGTCGGTGACACGCTGGAGGGTCTCCAGGTTGTCGCCGCTGTAATGGCCGGGGAAGAGGAAATGGATGTCGTTCTTCTTCATATAGCGCTCAATCCTCTCGGCGGTGTACATTTCGGTGGATAGGTTGGTGAATACCAGCAGGTTGGTTGATCCGAAGGCGTCGCCGCTGAATCCGTAATGCCTGGCTTTGTCGAAGAACGTGGTGCTTCCGGCAGTGTGACCGGGTGTGAAGATGACCTCTATCTCACGGCCGCCCAAGTCTATCACCTCGCCATCGTTGAGATACTTGATCTGCCCCGTGTAGTTGCGCATGTTGTTCGGGACGATGGTCATGTCGCCTGCATTCAGATAAATCGCTGGGAAAGGACCTACCCCACCCGCATGGTCGCCGTGGGCATGGGTCAGCATCACGGTGACGGGCTTGGAAGTAATCTTTGCCACGATTTTGTCCAAATCGGGGATGCGTGTCCCTGCATCAAGCAGCAGCGCGCGTTCATCACCCTCGACGATGTAGAGGGACTCGTTATAGACCCTGTGTCCGTTCCCTATCCATGTGTGCTCGTCAAGCTGGCGGAACACCACTTCGTCGTCCTGATAGACCACTTTGCCGCGAAGGTCACGGCTGTTGATTCCCGTTTCCTGTGCCTCAATCCTAATGGGCATCAGGCTAAGCAGCACTGCTGCAAGAAGATAGCATTTGTTTGTCATGTTGCGTTGAGTCCTTGGTGATTTGGTTGCAAAGATACACAATTATTCTTGTATGGTAAAGGATGAGCGTTAAAAACTTGTGGATTTTTCCCTTGTAATGTGTTCGCTCCGTACCGTTGACTGTGCCGAAGGTGGATTGCTTCTTGGAAAAACACAAGAAAAGGGTTTTTCTTTTGGTTATTCGCTCGATTTGCACTACCTTTGCAACTCAAAAAGTTTATATGAAGCATATCATCATATTGGGCGACGGCATGGCAGACTGGCCTGTCGAGAAGCTCGGAAACAAGACTTTGATGCAATATGCCAACACGCCCTACATGGACATGCTGGCAAAGATGGGGCGTTGTGGAATGCTGAAGACGGTGCAGGATGGCTTCCATCCGGGTTCGGAAGTGGCGAACAGCAGCATCCTCGGTTACGATCAGAATGAAGTGTATGAGGGACGTGGTCCATTGGAGGCTGCCAGCATCGGTGTGGATCTGGCTCCTGACGATATGGCCATCCGCTGCAATATCATCACGTTGGAGGATGGAAAGATTGTCACACACAATGGCGGCAACCTGCAAACAAGTGATGGAGCGGTGCTGATTGACTACCTCAACGAGCACCTTGCCAATGACCGCGTGAGATTTTACTGCGGTGTACAATACCGTCATCTGCTCGTCATCAAGGGTGGCAACAAGCATGTGATATGCCAGCCGCCACATGACCATCCAGGCGAACCTTGGCGTCCGCTGCTGGTTACAGCCGACCCTGATGCACCTAAAGATAACGAACTGACGGCGCAGGAAACGGCAGACTTACTGAACGACCTCATCCTACGTTCGCAGGATTTGCTGGCACGCCATCCTTATAATGTGGAGAGGGCTAAGCGCGGTGAACGCCAGGCCAACTCCATCTGGCCTTGGGCTGGCGGTTATCGTCCCCACATGGTGCCATTGACGGAGACTTTCCCGCAGATCAAGCGTGGTGCTGTCATTACGGCGGTGGATTTGATTCGTGGTATCGGCACGTTGGCAGGACTGAGAGTGATTGATGTGCCAGGGGCTACAGGTTTGGCCGACACCAACTACGAGGGAAAGGCACAAGCAGCCATCAAGGCTTTGGAAACAGATGACTTTGTCTATGTTCATGTGGAAGCTTCGGATGAGGCAGGACATGACGGCGATTTGGAATTGAAGTTGAAAACCATCGAATATCTGGACAGCCGTATTGTTGGTCCCATTTATGAGGCTGTGAAGGACAAGTCCGTAGCCATCGCGGTATTGCCTGACCACCCGACGCCAGTAGCACATCGCACCCACACGAACGAGCCCATCCCTTTCCTCATTTATGCTCCAGGCATAGAGGCTGACAATGTGGAGACCTTCGACGAGGTGGCTTGCAAGGAGGGTGTTTATGGGCAGTTGGAGAAAGATGGATTTATAAAAGAATTTATGAAGATAAAAGAATAATATGAAATATTACAGCACGAACGGAAAAGCACCTATCGCCACATTGGAGAAGGCGGTGGTGAAGGGACTCGCAGAGGACAAGGGTCTGTATATGCCTGAACGCATCAAGACTTTGCCTCAGGAGTTTTTCGACAACATACAGAATCTCTCATTCCAAGAGATTGCCTACACGGTGGCAGATGCCTTCTTTGGTGAGGATGTGCCTGCTGAAGACTTGAAGAAGATTGTCTATGACACGCTGGCATTTGATTGCCCTTGTGTGAAAGTGACGGACAGCATCTATTCGTTGGAGCTCTTCCATGGCCCCACACTGGCCTTCAAGGATGTGGGCGCACGATTTATGGCGAGGTTGTTGCAGTATTATACAAGGAAGGCGAGTGAGACGAGTAAAAATAGTCTGGTCAATGTTTTGGTGGCCACTTCGGGCGATACAGGTAGTGCTGTGGCTAATGGCTTCTTGGGAGTGGATGGCATCCATGTGTATGTGCTCTATCCAAAAGGCAAGGTGAGTCCTATTCAGGAGTGTCAGTTCACGACATTGGGACAGAACATCACGGCTGTGGAGGTGGATGGTGTGTTTGACGATTGCCAGGCGCTGGTGAAGAATGCCTTTATGGATGCAGACCTCAATGCCCACATGAAGTTGACTTCAGCCAACTCCATCAATGTGGCACGTTTCCTGCCACAGGCCTTCTACTATTTCTATGCATACGCTCAGATGAAGAAGAAGGGGCTGGCAGACCAATTGGTGGTGTGTGTGCCTTCAGGTAACTTCGGCAACATCTGCTCTGCCCTCTTCGGCAAGAAGATGGGACTACCCATCAAACGTTTCATCGCTGCCAACAATGCCAACGACATCTTCTTCAACTACCTTCAAACAGGCAAGTATGAACCCAAGGCATCAGTACAGACCATTGCCAATGCGATGGACGTAGGTGATCCCAGCAACTTTGCCCGTGTCTATGAACTGTATGGCAAGAGCCACGAGGCCATCTGTGCCGACATCAGCGGTGCCACCTATAAGGACGAGCAGATTGCAGAGACCATCCGCGAGGTGAAGGCCGAGACGGGTTATGTCTGTGATCCTCATGGTGCTTGCGGTTATCGTGCATTGAAGGAAGGCTTGAAAGCAGGCGAGGTGGGTGTATTCCTTGAGACCGCTCATCCTGCCAAGTTCAAGAGCACAGTAGATGGCATCCTCGGTGCTGACATCGAGATACCTGCCAAGTTGCAGGCCTTCATGAAGGGAACCAAGCAGAGCGTCCCCATGAACAAAGACTTTGCAAGTTTCAAGCAGTTCCTGATGGAGCAATAAACCAAAAACATAATTACCTTTTGATATGAAATCCAGTAAGCAGCAAAAGCGCACATCCACATCTCGTTTCATGATGAAGTTGGTACTGGTGGCTTTGTCCACAGCGCTGATTGTGTATTTCATGCCACGAGGTGATGAATTTGGCTATAAATATGAATTGAACAGGCCTTGGAACTATGGTCTGCTGATTGCCAACACCAAGTTCCCGATACTGAAGAACGATTCGTTGATCCGTCAGGAACAGGAGGCCACCATGCGTAGTTTCCAACCTTACTACAATTATGACAGGTCCGTACGGGACACGATGATCAATCGTCTTCACACCTATGCAGCCGACGAATGGCAGGGCGAGAACGCCACCATGTATGTGCATCATATCGCCATATTGTTGGACACGATTTACCAACGGGGTGTACTGTCGGGTGAAGACTATGCACGTCTGAAAGACAGCGAGCATCACAAGGATATCCGCATTGTGAAGAACAACGAAGCGGTGTCTGTACCTTTGAACCGAGTGTTTTCATTGCGTTCCGCCTATGACTACATCCTGGCGGAGGACACCACCATGTATTCCCGTTTGGTCTTGCGTCAATACAACCTCAACGAACTAATTCAGCAGAACCTCTCGTATGACCGGATGAAATCAGAAACAGAGCTGGACGAGCGTATGCAGAACATCTCCAGTTATAACGGTTTCGTTCAGGCTGGTCAGAAGATTGTTGACCGTGGTGAGACGGTGACGGACGAAGTGTACGATGTCCTGCGTTCTTATGAGAAGGATTACGAACGCCGCAACACCATTGACACGAAGATACCTTACAGGTCTATTGGACAGGCTCTTTATGTGTTGGTGATCTTCGTTACGTTGGTGACCTATTTGTCCTTGTTCCGTATTGATTACTTTGAAAATGCGCGAAATGTCATGCTGCTCTTCGCCTTGCCAGTCTTCTTCTGCGTGGTGGCATCGCTGATGGTGTCACACAAGGTGCTGAACGTGTTCATGCTTCCGTGCTGTCTGGTGCCCATTGTGATACGTGTCTTCATGGACTCCCGAACAGCCTTCATGTTCCATTGCGGCATGGTGCTCATCATCTCGCTGATGCTGACCAACAATTATGAGTTCATCATCCTGCAGTTGGTGGCAGGCATGGTAGCCATACAAACCTTGCGTGAATTGTCGCAGCGTTCGCAGATTGTCCGTACGGCATTCATCATCTTCCTGGTATATGTCATCTTCTACACGGGGTACTCGCTCCATCATGAGAATGACATCAAGATGGACACGTGGATGTATGTCTGCTTCACGGTCAATTGTGTACTGCTCCTCTTTACCTATCCGCTCTTGTGGATGTTGGAGAAGGTGTTCGGCTTCACCAGCGATGTAACACTCGTGGAGCTCAGCAATGTCCACAACCCGCTCCTGCAACGGATGACCGAGGTGGCTCCAGGCACCTTCCAGCACTCCATGCAGGTGGCTAATCTGAGTGCAGAGGTGGCCAACAAGATTGGTGCCAAAGCGCAGTTGGTGCGTACAGGTGCCTTGTATCATGATATTGGCAAGATGGAGCGTCCCGTCTTCTTCACGGAGAACCAAAACGGCATTTCGCCCCACAAGCATCTGACGCCGATGAAGAGCGCAGAAGTGATCATTGCCCATGTGAAGAACGGTGTGGCTCTTGCTGACAAGAATCATATTCCAGATTCCATCAAGCGTTTCATCACAACGCATCATGGATTGGGCAAGGCCAAATATTTCTACATTACTTATAAGAATGAGCATCCAGACGAAGACATCAATGAGGCAGCCTTCACCTATCCAGGTCCTAATCCCAGCACCAAGGAAGAGGCCATTCTGATGATGTGCGATGCCGTAGAGGCGGCATCCCGTTCCCTGCCTGAATATACGGAGGACAGCATCAACCAGTTGGTGGACAGGATCATTGACAGCCAAGTGACGGAAGGTTTCTTCAGCGAAAGTTCCATCACCTTCAAGGACATTGCTGTGGCAAAACTGGTGCTGAAGGACAAGTTGAAGACTATTTATCATACCCGTATCTCTTATCCGGAGATGGGTGACGATTATGAAAACAGAGAAGAAAAATAAGGTTTGGCAGACATTCTTGCTGGTACTCCTTGTGGTGGCAGCATTGATAGGTTTGTTCTATCTTCCACGTATGAATTTCTTCGGCGTGGATACGCGTCGTGTGAACATCCTTAGCGATGTGCAACGTCGTGATAAAGATGGCAATATCGTGGCAGAGATGAAGGCAGACTCTTTGGATGGCTTTGTAGAACAGGGCATTGACTCGGCTGCCATCCGTGTGAAGCAGTTGGCATACGTCGATACGGTGCCTCAAGGCATGGTGGCCATCGAGGACTTTGCCACAGACGGTTTGCATCGTGAGATGGATAAGTTCTACGCAGCGTTGGGACAGTCGCGTAATCGTCCTGTCCGTGTGGCCTATTTTGGTGATTCTTATATTGAGGGCGACATTCTGACAATGGATTTGCGTGCTTTGCTTCAGGAGAAGTTTGGCGGCAAGGGTGTGGGTTTTGTAGAGATTGCCTGCGTGTCTTCCGACTTTCGACGTTCTGTCACATCCCGTCGCAACAATTGGACACGCTATCACGCAAATGAACGAGGCAGAGGTTTCAAGGCTAATCTGCAGAGTTTGGCAGGTAGTTACTTCATCCCTTCAGGCACAGCCACTTACGAATTGCGTTGCCAGAACAGCGTCTATGGGAACCTCTTGGGTGAAGCAGAGGAAGCAACGGTGTTCTTCACGCCTGGCAGCGGGCTCAACATCAGTTGTGCGCTCAATGGCGGTGAGAGCGAGTCGCTTTTTTCGAATGGTGCGGCCAGTGCCCCACAGACCTACGAAGAAACTGTCGAAGTGGTGGATTCCGACTCCACCATCAGTTATAAGACCGTCACCCGTACTGTCGAGACAGCTCAGCAAGGGGCTGGTAATGTTGTGGCCAAGAGCGTGACGGGTAACATCAATCGCTTCAACATGACAGTGACAGGCGGACATGGTTCTCGTTTCTATGGAGTGGCACTTGATGGACATAACGGCATTGCTGTTGATAACTTCAGTATGCGCGGCAGTGGTGGACAGCACCTTGGCGGTATTCCGATGGAGACGCTCCGCAGTTTTGCCTCTGTACGCCCCTATGACCTCATCGTCATCCACTATGGACTCAATGTGGCCAATGAAAAGCAGAAGGACTATGGCGGCTACACAGGACAGTTGGGCAAGGTCATCGACATGATGAAGGAGGCTTTCCCTCAAGCCAGCATTCTGGTGGTCAGCATGGGTGACCGCGACAAACGTGGTTCTGACGGGCAGATGCACACAATGGGTGGCGTGAAGGAGATGGTGTCTTACGAGCGTAAGATGGCCAGCGACCATCATGTGGCCTTCTGGAACCTCTACGAGGCGATGGGTGGTGATGGCAGTCTTGCCAAAATGACAGAAAAGAAACAAGCAAACCTCGACTATACACACATCAATTTTGCAGGTGGACGCCATCTGGCAGAACTCCTGTTCGATGTACTGATGAACGGAAAGGACAATTACGAGAATCGTGTACGTTAAGAGACTACATATCATCCTCTTGTTCTGCATCATGCAATGCGCATTATGCATTCACCATGCGTGTGCCCAGTCATTGACGACTCCCTTCCCGTCCAGCTTCCGCAACACCCGTGCCAACGAGCTCATCAATGGGGCAACCTTGGCGCCTGTGTTCCAGAAGATTCACCAGCGAAAGACCGTCAAGGTGATGCAGATTGGGGACTCTCACGTGAAGGGAAACATACTACCAAGAGCCTTGGGCAGCACTTTGCAGAACTATTTTCCACGGATGGAATTCACCTACTATGGAATGAATGGTGCATGGGCACGCCGATTCTATGAGCAGGACATGATCAGCCGCGTGGCAGCCGAACGTCCAGACCTCGTCATCATCTCCTTTGGCACGAACGAGGCACATGGTTCCACACTCGATGAAAGAACCCATGCAGAGACCATGCGGACACTCACACAGCGCATCGTCGAACAATGTCCAGGCGTGTGTTTTCTCTTCACCACGCCTCCAGGCAGTTACATCTCTCAGCGCACAGGCAGTTACACCACAGGAACGGGACGCCGCAAGCGCACGCACTACACCACCACCAAGGTGCCCAACGCCAACACCGCCAATGTGGCACGCAGCATCGTCAACTTCTGCCAGTCCCATCGCATGGCCGTCTGGGACATCTTCACCATTGCTGGTGGAGCCACTTCCGCTTGTACCAACTGGCGCAATGCTGGATTGATGAATACCGACTGCATTCACTATCTTGCCACGGGCTACACCTTGCAGGGGAAACTGTTGGGCGAGGCCATATACAAGGCTTATTCAGGCACGGCCGTATCGGGTAGCCAAACGCGCATGATGCATGGTTCCACACCCAAGGAGCAGAAACCTTACAAGACGGTAAAAGGATTTTAGTGGTATTGAAGGGTTGAAAGACTAAAGAATTAAAGAATTGAAGGATTGAAGAAATTTAGGATATATGTTTGACATTGACTTCTCACGACTCATAGAACAGTTGCTCTACCAGCCCGAATCTCCGATGATATTCTCGTCGGGCATCTTCCTGTTTCTGTTCTTGGGGTTCACGCTCATCTATAACTGTCTGAGTAAGGCGGACACCCTGCGCATCCTCTTTGTCACGTTCTTCTCCTATTACTTCTATTATAAGTCCAGCGGCCTCTTCTTTTGGCTTTTGGCATTGGTGACCACCAGCGACTACTTCATTGCCAAGGCGATAGGTGATGTAGGGAAGGGCAAATTGGGAAAGACCCTTGTGGTGCTTTCATTGGTGCTCGACCTCGGATTGCTCGTCTTCTTCAAGTACACGAACTTTTTAGGCGAGACCATCTGCACCCTATTGGCAGACTGTGGCATTCAGGTGCCCTCCATCATTAGTGGTTCCTATCTGCAGGATGTTGTTTGGCAGCCACGCGACATCTTCCTGCCAGTGGGCATCTCATTCTTCACCTTCCAGTCGCTCAGTTACACGATTGACGTTTACAGAGGCAACATCAAGCCCCTCAACCGTCTGCTTGACTATGCCTTCTACGTCAGTTTCTTCCCCCAACTCGTGGCAGGTCCTATTGTTCGTGCCCGTGACTTCATCCCCCAGATACGCCGTCCGCTCTTCGTTTCCGACGAGATGTTCGGCACAGGTATCTTTCTCATCATCGCTGGACTTTTTAAGAAGGCTGTCATTTCCGACTACATCTCCATCAACTTCGTAGAGCGCATTTTCGATCAGCCCGACCTTTACAGCGGTCTTGAGAACCTCCTTGCTGTCTATGGATACACCCTCCAGATTTACTGCGACTTCTCTGGCTACTCCGACATGGCCATCGGCATTGCCCTCCTGCTCGGATTCCAGTTTCCCAAGAATTTTGACAGTCCTTACAAATCCAAGTCCATCACAGAGTTCTGGCGTCGTTGGCACATCAGCCTCTCCTCCTGGCTCAAGGACTATCTTTACATCTCCATGGGAGGCAACCGTCACGGCAAATTCCGCCAATACTTTAATCTCCTCATGACCATGCTCCTCGGTGGCCTCTGGCATGGTGCTTCCCTCAACTTCATCCTCTGGGGTGGCATACATGGTCTTCTCCTCTGTCTCGACAAGATTTGGCATTCCCTCTGCCCAGCTATGAGTCCACTCACATACTTGCCCAGCAAGAAGAATCCAGATCCTAAACCCTCAACGCTCAACGCTAAACTCTCTGCCATCATCGGCGGACTTCTGACCTTCCATCTTGCTGCAGCCCTGTGGGTGCTCTTCCGCGCCCCCTCCTTTGGCATCGCAGAGCAGATATTCCATCAGATATTCAGCAAGTTCGAGCCACAGATATTCTTACAGTGGTGTACTTCCTACAAGGCAGTCGCCCTGCTGATGCTCCTCGGCTACGTGCTCCACTTCATGCCAGAGAGCCTTTCCGACCGCGTCAAGACCCTCGTCACCCGCTGTCCTCTCTTCGTCAAGGCACTCCTCATCGTTCTGCTCGTCTGGGTGGTCATCCAGATTAAGTCTTCCGACGTTCAGCCCTTCATCTATTTCCAATTCTGATGATTATGACCGCCGACATCTACAACGCCGCCCAGCTCATCGAGCGCATCCACCAGATTGGATTCCTGCCACTTCTCGACAGCGGTATCCCTGGCTACTGTGCTGAAGAGATGGTGACCGACGATTGCCGCTACGTCACCTTCCCTGACGGCGGATGGGACTGGCCACTCTGGAAATGGAAGGGTCCTATTGTCACCGATGGTGATTGCATGTATGGCAAGTTCTTCAACAAGAAGGCCGGCTTTGTCAGTCGAGAATGGTGGCCAGACCTCTACAACTACCGACGTGCCCATTACCCAGCCCCTGCTCCAGGCACCATCGAGGATGCCATTCTCACCACTCTTCAGGAGCACGGAAGCCTAATAACCAGAGAGCTACGCACCCTCTGCGGATTCACAGGAACCAAAATGCGTAGTCGTTTCGACGCCCTTGTCACCCGTCTTCAGATGGGCTGCCATATCGTCACAGAAGATTTTGTCTATCCACGTGACCGTCACAACCACGAGTATGGTTGGGGCTGGTCACTCCTCACCACACCCAAACAACTCTACGGCACGGATCTCTGCCAATGTCCCCGTTCTCCAGAGGAGTCCTTCCAGCGGATATTCACCCATCTCCAGAGCCTCCTTCCCGAGGCCAGCGACAACCAAATCAAACGGATGCTCCGATAATCAGAGGGATTTTTTTGTCATCTCGCAAATTCTTCGTAACTTTGCCGCCAAGAACAAAGAGAACATGAAGAAAAGAATATGTATATTAGGCTCAACGGGAAGCATCGGTACGCAGGCGCTGGACGTGATTGGACAGCACAGCGACCTGTATGAGGCGTACGTGCTGACGGCGTACAACAATGCCGATCTGCTTGTGGAGCAAGCCAGGAAATACAACCCCGAGGCGGTAGTCATCGCCAAGGAAGCAAATTATGAGAAGGTAAAGGAAGGACTGTCTGACCTGCCCATCAAGGTGTATGCCGGTGCCGAAGCACTCACTCAAGTGGTGCAGGATGACAATGTGGACATCGTATTGGCATCGATGGTGGGATTCGCGGGATTGGAACCGACCATTGCCGCCATCAAAGCGAAAAAGATGATTGCATTGGCAAATAAGGAGACACTGGTGGTTGCAGGTGACTTGATCACCCGACTGGCGAACGAAAACCAGGTGCCCATCCTGCCAGTGGATTCTGAACACTCCGCTATCTTCCAATGCTTGGAACCAGGCAACCGCATTGACAAGATATTGCTCACATGCAGCGGCGGTCCCTTCCGGAAGTTCACGAAGGAACAACTCAAGACGGTGACAAAGGCTGACGCTCTCGCCCACCCTACTTGGAACATGGGAGCAAAAATCACCATCGACTCAGCCACACTGATGAACAAAGGCTTCGAAGTCATCGAGGCGAAGTGGCTCTTCGGCGTGAGGCCTGAGCAGATTCAGGTGGTGGTGCATCCGCAGTCGGTCATCCACAGTGCAGTACAGTTCGAGGACGGAGCGGTGAAGGCTCAGCTCGGTGTACCCGACATGAGGTTACCCATCCAATACGCGTTCAGTTATCCTAAACGTCTCTCTCTAAATGGTGACCGCCTTGACCTCTTCGCCCTGAAGGATCTGACGTTTGAACGTCCTGACGTGGAGCGCTTCCGCTGTCTGGGTCTGGCCTATGAAGCCCTGAAACAGGGAGGCAATATGCCCTGCATCGTCAATGCTGCCAACGAGATTGCAAACCGTGCTTTTATTGATGACCGCATCGGCTACGAACAGATTGCTGACATCATCGAGAAGACTATGGCAAAGATTGCCTTCACCACCGACAACGCATTAGAAACTTATTTACAAACGGACAAAGAAGCGCGACAGTACGCTTCCACATTAATATAAATGGAAACAATTCTTATCAAGGCGCTGCAACTCATCGTCGCCCTCGCCTTGCTCATCATCTTGCATGAGGGCGGGCATTTCTTCGCAGCCAAGTTATTCAAAGTAAGAGTAGAAAAGTTCTATCTGTTCTTTGACTGGAAGTTCAGCCTCTTCAGCACCTACAGCAACTGGTGGCGCAAACTCATGGGCAAGGCTCCCGTAAAGAAGAAAGAGAACGGTTCATACGAATATGAAGGCACAGAATACGGCATCGGATGGATTCCTCTGGGCGGCTACGTGGCCATCTCCGGCATGGTGGACGAGTCTTCCTTCAAGGAGGACGGCAGTCAGAAGAATTTCTGGAAGCAACTGCCCCAACTGATGAAGAACATCATCATCAAGAACTCGGACGTGAAGGGCGAACCATGGGAGTTCCGCACCCACCCCGCCTGGCAGCGTCTCATCATCATGTTGGGGGGTATCATCATGAACTTCATCACCGCCTTTGTCATTTATGCGATGGTGCTATTCACATGGGGCGAAAGTTTCGTGAAGAGCGAAGATATGAACTATGGCATGAAGTTCTCCGAGCAGGCCAAGGCTGACGGTTTCCAAGATGGCGACATCATCATCATGACCGACGACGAGGTGGTGGAATCGTGGAGTACTTCTGTACTGCAGGACATGTCGAATGCCAAGACAGTGACTGTGCTACGCGAGGGTCAGAAGAAGATTATTACCATGCCTCAGAATCTGTCATTACTCGACATGATTGAGCCTCCACTCTATGCTGCCATGCGTGCCCCACTCCAGATCGACAGCATCCTACCGGGTTCACCTGCTGAGGACATGGGGTTGAAGAAGACCGATAAGATTTGTTCCGTCAACGGCATTGCGGTAGAAGACTTCAATGACTTCCAGAACAGCCTCATCGCCTTGCAGAAAGCCCTGCCCGAGAACGCAAACTTCGGTGATAGTCTCAAGGCTCGTCAGATCACGCTTGTGCTCAATGACACCATCACCAAGCAAGTAACGCTCACCCCCGAATTCACACTGGGCTTTGCCAATGCGATGCCTTATCAAGACAAAATCACGACCAAAACCTATGGTTTCTTCGAATCATTCCCCGCAGGTGTGAAGTACGGCTGGGCCACCCTGACCAGTTATGCAGACCAGATGAAGTACATCTTCACCAAGAAGGGTGCGCGTCAAGTGGGTGGATTCATCAGCATCGGCAACATTTTCCCCGATGCTTGGAACTGGCAGCGTTTCTGGCTGCTGACGGCCTTCCTCTCCATCGCCTTGGGCTTTGTCAATGTGCTACCTATCCCTGCTCTTGACGGCGGTCATGCCCTCTTCGCCACCTTCGAACTCATCACTGGCAAGCGTCTCAATGACAACTTCCTTCTGGTGGTACAATACTTCGGCATGTACATCCTGCTGGGACTGATGGTATTGGCACAACTGAACGACATACTCAGGATATTCGGGTTATGAAGATACTGGCCGTCGGCATGAACTATGCCAAACATATTAACGAGTTACACACTAAAGAAGAACAAAATTCGTTATTACATACGGAACCCGTTTTGTTCTCCAAGTTCGACTCGAGCATCATCCAGCCAGGAAAGCCTTTCTTTGTGCCCGATTTTGCTGACCGTTTCGACTACGAGACCGAGATTGTGGTGAAGATTGCCCATGTCGGCAAGGACATCAGCGAACGTTTCGCCCACCGCTACTACAACGAACTGACGGTTGGCATCGACTTCACCGCCCGTAACTTGCAGAAAGAACTCCGGGAAAAGGGCATGCCTTGGGAATGCTGCAAAGGATTCGACGGCAGTGCGGCATTGGGCAAGTTCATCAGCAAGGAAGAGCTGGGCTGCGACGTGCAGGACATCCATTTCTACATGGATTTGAATGGCGAGCGACGACAGACAGGACATACGGCAGACATGATTCACAGCATCGACCACATCATCGCCTACGCCTCCAAGTTCTTCACACTCAAAACGGGCGACCTTATCTTCACCGGCACCCCGTCCGGCATCGGCGAAGTGAAAGAGGGCGACAAGATTGAAGCCTACATCAACGATAGGAAACTGCTGGATTTGAGGATCAAGTGAGTTGAGGGTATAGAAAAAGTGATTATGACACGAAAGATATACACATTATTTATTATATGGGTATTGGCCATTGGCATCAATGCCCAATCTCGCTATGCCGAGCACTCCAAACTTGCCACAGGCAAGTGGGTGAAGATCCGTGTGGCGGACGAAGGTGTGTATCAGTTGACCAGTGCCACCCTCAAGAGTATGGGTTTCAGCGACCCGAAGAAGGTCTGTCTCTATGGCTATAATCTGCCATTCCTGCCCGAAGCAAAGATAGAGAATCTCGATGATGACCTTACCGAGATTCCCCTATACCGTAAGAGCGACGGTACCGCCCTTTTCTATTCCTGCGGAACCACCCAATGGACACGCAAAAACGAAAGCAGTGCCTACACTCATCGGAACAATCCCTATTCCAATTACATCTACTACTTCCTGACGGAAACAACAGGTACGCCTGCCGCTTTCAGCAAGTCGGAAGCCCCCACCGCTACGGGCAAGACACAAACCACTTACTTTGCCCATGCCCTCCATGAGGAAGATGCATTCTCTTTTATCAATGCGGGACGCACGTTCTTTGAGGCACACGATTATGCGAACAATCCGCAGAAGACTTATCAACTGAATTTCGGTAACGCCACATGCGGAGATGTGACCATCGATGTTCAATTCGGCATCGCCGGCACCACGTCCTCCACGCTCAACGTATCCATTGGCGAGAATGCACTGGGTACCATCGCATTCCCCAAGCAGACCAACTATTCTGATGCTTACATCAATAGCCAATCGTTCACGCTCTATGACCAAACGGCATCGTCTCTGAGCGTCAAGTTGAAGCACACACGTGCAGCTGATGTAGCTGGACACCTCGACTACATCCGTGCCACAGGTGAAGCACAACTATCCATCAACGGGAAAGACTATGTGGCATTCCAGCCTAATACTGACGGCACCAGCACGTTCACACTGGCAGGAGCCAGCTCCTCCACCAGCATTTGGGAGGTCACAAATCCTGCCACTACACACGAACTGACAGGCTCGCTGACAGGCACCACCTACAAAGCGACAGCAACTGGTGCCAAGTTCACCAACCAATACGTGGCGGTCAACACCGCTGCCACTTTCCCCACCCCACAGACCGTCGGGAACGTGTTGCACCAAGACCTCCACGGACTTGACACAATCAACCTACTCATTATCGTGCCCGCCAACGGCAAACTGACGGAGCAAGCTCAACGCCTTGCCGCTGCCCACATCAAATATGACGGTATCCGTTGCGCTGTGGTCAATGCGGAACAGGTTTACAACGAGTTCTCATCTGGTACACCAGATGCCACCGCATACCGCCGTCTGATGAAGATGCTCTATGACAGACAATGTAAGTCATCTCCGCTCACCAGTAAGGAGAAGGGGGGATTGAACCTCTTGCTGTTTGGCAACTGCATGTGGGATAACCGCTTCGTTACCAACGGACTCACTTCGAAATCGCAAGACGATTATCTGCTTGCCTACGAGTCTGAAAATTCCTGGTCACACACCGATTCTTATGTTATGGAGGAATACTTCACCCTGCTGGCTGACGGCAAGGGTGTATCACCCCTCAAGGAAGTGCCAGACTGCGGTGTAGGACGTCTGCCTGTTTCCAACGAGACGGATGCCCGAAATGTGGTGGACAAACTCATCAACTACATGAGCAACACCTATGCAGGGGCATGGAAGAACACCATCTGCATGATGGGTGATGATGATAAGACCAATATCCACATGGAGGATGCCGAAAACGTGTTGACCAACACGCAAAGCAAATTTCCCAACTATCATTACAAGCGCATTTATTGGGACAGTTACACCATGCAACAAAGTGCGACGGGCAATAGCTATCCCGATGTGTATGCCGACATCAATAAGATGATGGAGGAAGGTGCGCTCATCATGGACTATACGGGGCATGGCGCCGCCTATACCCTTTCCCACGAGCTTGTACTGAAGACCTCAGATTTCCAGAAATGGTCTTCTCCACGTCTGCCTGTCTGGATTACAGCTGCCTGCGATATCGCGCCCTTTGACATGAACATCGAAAACCTTGCTTGCGAAGCTGTGCTGAACAAGCAAGGAGGTGCTGTCGCCTTCATCGGAACAGCACGAACCGTCTATTCATCGCCTAACCGCGCCATCAACCGTAACTTCATGTCACATGTGCTCGACACCAAGAACAACAGCGAGCACTATACCCTTGGCGAGGCATTGGCACAAGCGAAGGCCGACATTATCAACTCCAAGAAGGGCACTTTCATGTCGAAGATTGACTCCATTAACAAGGTTCACTTCGTGTTGCTTGGCGACCCTGCCCTTCGGCTCATCACCCCCACCCATCAAGTGAAGATTGACAAGCTCAACGGGCAAGCTATCGACACAGACAATCCACCCACCATCTCTGCGGGTGAGACTGTTACAGTCGAGGGACATATCATCAATCCTCAGGGCGAAAACGCCACAACCTTTGAAGGCACCGTTTCCGCCATTGTCTATGACAGCGAGGAGCACATCGTCTGCAAACTCAACTCTGGCATAGACATTGACCCCTACGAGTATGATGACCGCACGCGCATCCTTTATTCGGGCACAGACTCAGTCAAAGCTGGCACGTTCACTTTCACCTTCCCCGTGCCGCTCGACATCAACTACTCCGACCTGCCAGGACTCATCAATCTCTATGCCATCAATACTCCAAAGGACATCGAGGCCAACGGGACCTTTGATGACTTCCTCATCGGCAGCACATCTGCCGAAGAGAAGACCGACACCGATGGCCCGACCATTGCAGCCTTCTCCAATGGTCGCAATGTATCGGATATCAGCTATACAAACGAGACCCCTACCCTCCACATCGAGCTAAACGACCCCAGCGGCATCAACACCACTGGCAATGGACTTGGACATGACATCGTAGCCATCATCGACAACAACGAGGCCACTACTTATACACTAAATAATTACTATTCACAGGCGGTGGGAGACTATACATCCGGCACTGTCACCTACAAGGTGCCCACCCTATCCGCAGGCAAACACACGCTCGTCATCCGTGCCTTCGACACCCTCAACAACATGGGTGAACAGGCTTACTCCTTCGAAGTGGTAACTGGCCTTATCGAGGTCTATGACTTTTTTGACCCGACCGGAAAGAAGGTTTACAGCAGCAGCGAGCAGAAACCAACCCTACCACCTGGTGTTTATATCCGTCGCACACGCCTCACCTCACCCAAGGGTGACATTACTTCTTCCTCACAAAAGTACCTCATCACACAATAAAAGTCCCCATTCCTCGTTTCTATTAGAGGGTTTCCCCACAAGGGACTTGTTCATCATCGCACAACCGGTGCAAGCATGAACCCTATCATCAAATAATTCAAGACAAAAGATGAAGCAACTACTTTTCATACTCACCTTCTTGATGCTGACCATCTCGGTTCAGGCACAAGACGTGAAGAATCAACTCAACCCCGTCTATCACGGTGCCAATTCGTTGGCCATTGCCCCCGATGCACGTGCCGGCGGTATGGGTGATGTCGGTGCTGCCACTGACCCTGATGTCAACTCACAGTACTGGAATCCTGCCAAGTATCCGTTCTGCATCAGCCGTTCAGGTGTTTCCATCAACTACACCCCCTGGCTCCGCCACATCGTAGATGACATCGACCTCGCCAACCTCACGGGCTACTACCGTCTTGGCGATTACGATGCCCTGTCTGGTTCACTTCGTTACTTCTCGCTCGGTGAGGTGTATGAAAGCCTGGATGAAGATGCACAGTCTTTCAAACCCTACGAACTGGCTGTTGACTTGGCCTACTCACGTATGCTCTCCGAAACCTTCTCTGCAGGTGTAGCTCTCCGTTTCATCTACTCTGACCTTGCTTACAAAGGTGAAGGTTCTGATGCTTTGAAACCCGCATCGGCATTTGCAGCCGACATCGCCCTCTACCACAACGGCTACCTCAACCTCGGTGGTCATGAGAGCCAACTCGGATGGGGTCTCAACATCAGCAACATCGGTTCAAAACTATCTTACGACGAGGGTAACACCACGGAGTTCATCCCGACCAACCTCCGTCTTGGTACCTCTCTGCTCGTGCCCTTCGACGAATATAACACCCTCAGCATTTCTGCCGATGCCAACAAGTTGCTTGTTCCCACACGTCCTACTATGGATCAGTATGTGGAACACATGGTCAAGACGGAAGGCGGAGAAGCCAAGGACTACGAAAAGGACTATGGCGGCTACCGCACATGGCTCGAAGGTGAAGGCTACTTCAACGTCTCCCCTATCAGCGGCATCTTCAAGTCCTTCCACGATGCGCCCAACGGTGCCAAGGAAGAGTTTCAGGAAATCCAGTGGAGTGTCGGACTCGAATACTCCTACAACAATCAGTTCTTCCTCCGCGGCGGCTATCACTACGAGCACCCCAACAAGGGTAACCGTTCATTCTACACCGTCGGTGCTGGTTTCAAGATGAGCGTCTTCTCCCTCGATGCAGGCTATGTCATCTCTACCGCCCAAAGCAATCCGCTCGACCAGACCATCCGTTTCTCTTTGGCCTTCGACATGGATGGCATTAGCGACCTCCTCGGCAAGCGGAGACGATAACCTAATCCCATAGTACCTATAGCGACTATAGTTCCTATAAAAATACTCTCCAAAATGAAAATAAGAGTTGGCTTCGGTTACGACGTTCATCAATTGGTTCCTGACCGCGACCTTTGGCTTGGTGGCATCAAAATTGACCACAGCCTCGGGCTGCTTGGCCACTCTGACGCAGATGTCCTCATTCATGCCATTTGCGACGCTATTCTCGGTGCTGCCAACATGCGCGACATCGGCTACCACTTCCCTCCCAAGCCTGGCAATGAGTTTGAGAACATTGATTCTAAAATTCTCCTTCGCAAAACCCTCGACATCGTTGCCACCAAAGGTTACACCGTTGGCAACATCGACTGCACCATCTGCGCCGAGCATCCCAAACTCAACCCTCACATTCCTCAAATGCAGGAGACCCTTGCTCAGGTTATGAACCTCGACCCCGATGACATCTCCATCAAGGCTACCACCACCGAGCACCTCGGCTTCACTGGTCGTGAAGAGGGCATCTCTGCTTACGCCGTTGTGCTGTTAGAAAAATTCTGTGGGATATAATTTATATTCTGCGGAACTTTTTTTGTACTTCCCATTGTTTTCCGTACCTTTGCACTCATTATATGTAAATGAATAAAATCGGACGGATATGAAAGCTATTCAAATTAGCCACTCGCAAGAGTTAAACATCATTGAGATGGAGAAGCCTTCTGCACTGAAGGCTGGCGAAGTTCTTCTGAAATTAGAATATGTGGGCTTCTGCGGCTCAGACTTGAACACGTTCCTGGGTAGGAACACGATGGCGCTGAACCCTGTCATCCCTGGACATGAAATCGGTGCGATCATCGAGGCTGTTGGCGAAGATGTACCCGACGCGCTGAAGGTGGGTATGGTGGTGACGTGCAATCCATACACGAACTGCAACCACTGTGCATCGTGCCGTAATGGACGAGTGAACGCATGTCAGCACAACGAGACGCTGGGCGTACAGCGAAACGGTGCCATGAAGGAATATATCGTGATGCCATGGGAAAAGATCATCCCAGCGGGTACACTGTCAGCGAAGACAAGCGCGTTGATTGAGCCCATGTCGGTGGGGTTCCATGCGGTGAGCCGTGCACAAGTGACGGACGTTGATGTAGTGATGGTGATTGGTTGCGGCATGGTGGGCATGGGTGCCATCGTAAGAGCAGTGACGCGAGGTGCGACAGTGATTGCAGCGGATTTGGATGATGAGAAGCTCAATCTGGCGAAACAAATGGGTGCGGCTTATGCCATCAACACCAAGACGGAGGATGTGCATGCACGTCTGGCAGAGATTACAGGTGGTTTTGGCCCTGATGTCATCGTCGAGGCTGTGGGCAACCCATTCACCTATCAGATGGCAGTGAACGAGGTAGCCTTCACAGGACGCGTAGCGTGCATCGGCTATGCGAAATCGGACGTTACATTCCAGACGAAGCTGTTCGTGCAGAAAGAACTGGACATCCGTGGCTCACGCAACGCCACTCCTGAAGATTTCCGCGGCGTGATTCGCTACTTGGAAAGGGGCACATGTCCTGTGGACGAGCTCATCACGAAAGTCATTGAGCCAGAGGAAGCACTGGAGACGATGAGGTGGTGGAGCGAAAATCCTGGTAAAGTGTTCAGAATCCTTGTGAAGTTTTAGGTAGTACCTATCAGACCCATAAGTTATAAAGAAAAGTTGCGCTAATGAAAGTTTTTGTTTCTGGTTGCTACGATCTGCTTCACAGCGGACATGTGGAGTTCTTCCGGCAGGCAAGCCAATACGGTGACCTGTACGTGGGTATTGGGTCGGACGAGACCATCCTCAACTATAAACACCACAAGACGCTTTATCCCGAGCAGGAACGCCTTTTCATGGTGAAAAGCATTCGCTACGTGAAAGATGCGTTCATCAACCAAGGTTCGGGAATCATGGACTTCATCCCAACGGTGGAGGCGTTAAAGCCCGACCGTTTCGTGGTGAATGCCGACGGGTCGAGCGAGGAGAAACGTCAGTTCTGTCAGGAGCACGGCATCGAATACATCGTGCTTGACCGCATTCCCGCAGAGGGGCTGGAAGCGAGAAGCAGCACCGCCATCAAGAAGACACTTGCCCATCCTGATGGCAGTCCTAAACCCTCCAACTCTCACCCCCAAGACGACATCCCCACCCGTCTCGATTTGGCGGGCACATGGATTGACCAACCTTACGTAAGCACGTATGCTCCAGGCTGGGCTATCACCATCTCGCTACTGCCGACATTCGAGATCCGTGAGCGCTGCGGTCTCTCCACCTCCACACGCAACCAAATCAAGCGCATCTGGCCGATTCATCTGCCAGACATGGATCCAGAGATGCTCGCCAAACTCGTCTTCTGTTTCGAAAACGACCCCGAACGGACGGACGGCATCATCAGCGGTGCCCAAGACGCCATCGGCATCTGCATACCCGGGCTCTGCCGTCATTACTATAATGCCCACTACTGGCCCGAACGCATCGAGACGTGCACTGACGAGAACATCCTCCGCTGGTTGGAAAGTCACTTGTGTATGATTCCGATGTTCCCACGTCGGCCAGGCTGCTCGGTCGTGGATGGTAAGGACATCAATGAGGAACATGTGAAAGCACTGGCCACTGCTGCCAACACGTGCTGGCAAGCGATTCTCGATACAAACCTCGATGCCTTTGCCAAAGCTTACCGCGCTTCGTTCGAAGCCCAAATCACCCTTTTCCCAGCCATGATTCAACCTGGTGTACAAGACTACATCGACCAATACTCGTCAATGGAGGATGTATTGGCATGGAAGATGCCCGGTGCTGGAGGAGGTGGATACTTGGCTCTGGTGGTGAAGGATGCAGAGACTTTCTGCCAAGCACATAGAGAAGCTATACATTTATATATAAGAAGACCTGCTCAGGCGCTGGATAATTCTCATTCATAAAATCCAAACACTATGACAATTAAACAACTAACTATTGCAACCTTGACGCTTGTAGCCACATCAGTGTCGGCTCAAACCTACAGAATCCCCGTCTTAGAGACCGACGAGCCTATGGCGACGGGACCGTTCCAACCCACATGGGAGTCGTTGAAGACATACGAAGTGCCCGAGTGGTTCCGCGACGCAAAATTCGGCATCTGGGCACATTGGGGTCCTCAATGCGTGGAGGGGTCGGGTGATTGGATGGCTCGCGGCCTCTATCTGGAAGGCAACGGACAATACAACTACCACCGCGACCACTACGGACATCCATCGGAGTTTGGTTTCAAGGACGTACTTCCCCTCTTCAAGGCCGAGAACTGGACGCCAGAAGAGCTTGTGAAGTTCTATAAGGAAGAATGTGGCGCGCAGTATTTCTTCGCCCTCGGCAACCACCACGACAATTTCGACCTATGGGACTCGAAGTATCAAGAGTGGAACTCACAGAACATCGGTCCCAAGAAGGACATCCTCGATGGATGGTCAAAAGCAGCCAAGAAAGCCGGACTTCCTTTTGGAATCTCATTCCATGCAGACCACGCTTGGACATGGTACGAACCTTCTCGACGCTTCGATCTGAAAGGTGATAAACGGGGCGTGAAGTACGACGGTTGGTTGACCAAGGAAGACGGTTACAAACCCAATGCAGACGGCACGGAGAAATGGTGGAAGGGACTGGATCCCCAGAAACTTTATGCACAGAACCACGACTTCTCCGACAACACGTGGGATAATGGTGCCATCCATCGACAGTGGGGATGGGAAGGCGGTGCATGTCTGCCCACACAGGAATTCGTCACCAACTTCTACAATCGTACGCTCGATGCCATCAACCGCTACAACCCCGACCTCATCTATTTCGACGTGACCGTCCTACCCTTCTATCCCGTCAGCGATGCGGGTATGAAGATTGCCGCTCACATGTACAACCATAGCGCTGCCACCCACAAGGGCAAGAACCAGGCGGTGGTGTTTGGTAAAATTCTGGAGGAGGATATGAAAGATGCCCTCGTCTGGGATGTTGAGCGTGGCGCTCCCAACAAAATCATGGAACGTCCCTGGCAATGCTGCAACTGCATTGGCGATTGGCACTATAATACGGGTACGTACCAGCGTAACGGTTATAAGAATGCCCACACTGTGGCTAAACTCCTCGTGGACATTGTCAGCAAGAACGGTAATATGCTCCTGTCAGTTCCGCTCCGTGCTGACGGAACGCCAGATGAGAAAGAACTCGCTATCATGAAAGAGTTCGGCGCTTGGATGAAAGTAAACAGCGAGAGCATCGTCAAGACCCGTCCTTGGAAGATTTTCGGAGAAGGTCCTATCGCCAATGCCGACATCAAAATCAATGCCCAAGGCTTCAACGACGGACAATACACTAAAGCTGGAGCAGATGAAATCCGCTTCACCCAAACAGAGAAGTACCTCTATGTCACGCCCCTTGCATGGCCAGAGAACCACACGGTCACGGTGAAGGCATTGGCAACAGGTTCTGACCTCTACCCAGCCGTCATCAAGACCATCGAATTGTTAGGTTATGGAAAGGTCTCCTTCACTCGCACAGCAGATGTGCTCACCATCACTTTACCAGAGAAGATGAACAACATCATGCCTGTGCTGAAGATTAAGAAATAACTTTATTCCGCCTTTTTCTTGCTTACCTGTACGTAAAAGAAACGTGGGAAAGCACCAATTGAGAAGGTGTAGGTTTCGCCGCTCTGCTCGTCCTTCACTTCGAATGTGTCAGTACGGGTACGTCCAAAGCCGCCACGTCCGAAACCACCTCGGTTACCACCACGACGTCCTCTGCCGAAACCAGGAACAGGAGCGTCAGGACGTCCAAAGCCTGGAGGCGTGGCCTGTTGACCATTCTGCGGAGCATTACCAGGCTGAGCATCTCCGTTCTGAGGAGCAGCATTACCCTGCTGAGGAGCATTCTGCGGACCATTCTGTCCGAAACGAGGACCGTTCTGAGGACCGAAGCCTGGCCCAGGTTCTCTCACCTGATAAGGTCGCAAGTCACGATAAAGCTGCATGATAGTACCCTGAGGATATACCATGTCATTGCTCACCATAAAATGCACTTCCTTCGTTTCTTTGTTGTAAAGGAAAGAGTTTACGCACTTGGCATACTGAAAGTTGTCAGGACTGCCATTCCAATAGGTAATGAAATTGCCTCTTGGCATTTGGGTGCTGTACTTATTGGCCTCCATCACAGCCTTAAACTGGTCTTCAGTCATCGAAAGCAACTGGAGGAAATTCGCAACTGTCGGCTTGATGACCGTAATCTCACTTCCATCCTCGCCGTATGGTTTGGTACATACATCCAACTGTTGCGCTTGAGCGTAGATGCCCATCGCCAACATCATGAACAGGAAGAATAACTTTTTCATAAGCATCGTCTTTATTTAAATTAGGTTTGTAATATTGTTTTGCAGGTTTGTAATAAAAGATTTAGTTTTAGTGTGTTCAAAGGTAGTGATTATTTCATTACAATGTTCACTTTGGGAGGCTTTTTTTGTTCTTTTACTTAAAAAAAGATAAAAAAAGAGGGAAAAAGTCCATTTTACATGACTTTTTCCCTTCTTGTTCCCAATTAAATCACATCACCATATCTTCACACGTTTGTCTTTAGGAACAAACATCGGGTCTTTCTCTGTGATGCCAAAAGCGTCATACCAAGCATCCACCAATGGCAAGGCACCATTGACACGCCACTTGCCCAAGGAATGGGGGTCTGAAATCGTCTGTTGACGGATGAATTCCTCCGTGTTATTCTCTGCCCACACCCCTGCGTAGGCAAGGAAAAAACGCTGTTCGGGTGTAAAACCATTTTTCACTGGCAACGGTTGTTCCTTGGTTGCATTCTTGAACGCAGTATATGCAAACTTCAAACCTCCGTGGTCACCCAGATTCTCACCACAGCAAAGTTCGCCGTTGGCATTGAGATCAGGCAGAACCTTAATGCCTGAGAAGAAATCCTTGATGACCTGAGCACGCTGGTTGTACTTGTCCCCATCACCTTCAGCCCACCAGTCGCGGAAATTGCCATCTTTATCAAACTGGCGTCCCTGGTCATCGAAACCGTGCGACATCTCATGACCGATAACCACACCAATAGCACCGTAGTTGAAGGCATCGTCAGCCTCCATATCGAAGAAAGGATACTGGAGAATACCTGCGGGGAAGCAAATCTCGTTGGTCGTTGGGTTGTAATACGCATTGACCGTCTGCGGATTCATCAGCCACTCATCACGGTCAACAGGCTTCTTCCACTTACGGCTGAGCATATCGGCATGTGCCCATTTCGCCACCTCCTTCATGTTCTCATAGAGCGACTTCTGGGGGTCGATGTCCATCTTCGAGTAGTCACGCCACTTGTTCGGATAACCGACTTTTACGTAGAAGGCATCCAACTTCTCATGCGCCGCCTTCTTCGTCGATTCACTCATCCACTCCTGAGCATCAATACGTTCACCGAGCGCAATCTGGAGGTTCTTGATGAGTTGTTCCATGCGAGCCTTGTTAGCTGGAGGGAAGTACTTCTGCACATAAATCTGTCCGACAGCCTCCCCCAAGATGCCATTCACTGCGCTCACGCTTCTCTTCCAACGTGGACGTGGTTCTTTGGCACCCGTAACAATACGTCCATTGAAGTCAAAGACCTCTTCATAGACCTCATCACCCAGCATCGAACCGGCCGCATCCAATATCTGCCACTGAAAGAAGTCCTTGAGCACCTCCACTGGTGTGTCCTTCAGCACAGCGAGCGCCTCCTTTACAGCCTCAGGCTGACCCACCGAAAGCGAATCAATATCCGTGAGACCCTGCACATCAAAGTAAGTCTTCCAGTCAAAACCAGCATACTCCTTCAAGAAGTCAGCAAAAGCCATCTTATGGTAATTCGAGGCTGGATCACGCAAGGCCACGTGATCACGTCCTGCCTTTGCCATACGTGTTTCCACTTGCAATATGTTCTCCATCTTACGTTGAGCAGCGTCAGGCTTTTCACCCACCAACTGGAACATCTTAACAATATGCTTCTTGTAAGCCTCCAGAATCTTCTTATTCGATTCGTCATCCTTCACATAATAATCACGTTCGATGCTGTAACCACCCTGAGATATCTCCAGAATATTCTGCGTGGATTCCATCATGTCTGCCCCCACATAACAACCCCACAACTCGCCAAATCCCACACCTTCGACATTCATCTGGTTGATGAGTGCAACCAGTTCATCACTGCTTTTCACAGCCGCCACGCGTTGCAAGTCGCCCAACACTGGTTTCACGCCATCCTTGTTCTGACGCACAGAGTCCATTCTCATAGCATAGATATCGCCAATCTTCTGACCCAACGTGCCCTTCTCTTGGGGTTGAGCAGCAAGTCCCTCCACAATCTCGCGGATGCGCTTCTGGTTCTCCTCTACCACCACATCAAAACTTCCATAACTGGCGAATTCCGGACGAAGCGGATTCTTCCGCATCCATTCACCACAAGCATACTGATAGAAATTCGTGCCTGGTTGCACGCTCCTATCCATATTTTCTAACTTGATGCCCATCGTCTGAGCATTTCCCATCGCACTTGATGCTACCATCATGATTACAAATAAATTTCTAATTTTCATCATTCGATTCTTATTGTTGTAATATACCCTTGACCTTTACTGGAAAAACGAGAAGTTCACACTGCCATAATTGCGGTGGTCAACAAAACGGGGATGGGTCGAGAAGTCATAACTGCTGCCATGCTCCAAAATGAACACCCCCTCATCGGCCAACAGCGGAAGGACAGCATCAGGGATGTCAGATAGATTCTCCAATGCGTAAGGGGGGTCAGCAAAGATGATGTCGTAACGCTCCTTGCACGTGCGTACATATTTAAATACATCCCCCTTCAGCGGCAACCACTCTTTCACCTGCAATTCTTTCTGCACACGCGACAGGAACTGCCAATGCTTGAAGTCCTTCTCCACCGACACGACTTTAGCACATCCACGCGAAGCCAGTTCCAATCCAATGGAACCTGTGCCGGCAAAGAGGTCAAGCGCCGTAGGGGAAGCGTCAAAATCGACATACACATTCTCCAGAATATTAAACAGTCCCTCCTTGGCAAAGTCTGTTGTAGGACGTGCCTTGAAGCCTGTGGGCGTAGGAATATGACGCCCCTTGTATTTTCCTCGGATAATACGCAACTTGAAAGTTTTGGGTTAAGAGTTTAGAATTGGAAATGAGATTCGCCCAGCGCGTGGGCTGGCTAAAAGCCACAAACGAGTAGGGTCTGCAGGTCATAGGGGATATGGGTGTTACCCATAGTCAGTCTGTCCTTGAAGTCCTCACCACGGTCGATGATTGAAACGTTCTGCAAGAAATATTTTATCTTCTCTGACAGATCCACTGTGCGCTGTTCCATATCACCTACCACGAAAAGGGCATCATCCACTTGGTCGAAGCCCAACTCTTTCCACACATTGAGCGTGTAATACTGCATATCTGCCACACTGGTACAGTCAAAGTTATTGACAAACAGCATCCTCCCCTGCTCAAACGCATATATCGTGATTTCCTTCTCATGCAGATAGACGTACATCTTCTTGTCTGAGCCAAACAGGCTCTTCTCGCTGAAGAATTCTATCAGCGTGCTGGCTGAGGCATAGAATCGCGCCCTGGGGAAATCGTCAAGCAACAACTGGTAGATGCTACGTTCCAAACCAAACACGATGGCGATGCCTGAACGGCGCAGCACATTGTAGCTGACGTGCTGAGGCTTGTCCTTAGGGAAGGTGAACTGATACACCGCATGGATGTCCTCTCGATTGAATGCGGCGACGGGCACAGTGGTGAAGTGAGGTGTGGTGATGAGCACATTCACCCGCTGATAGTTCTGCTTCAGCATCGGCTCATTCATCAGCGCCTCCTTCAGATTGGCCGCCAACGAGATGGTGTGGTTCACATCCCACACCTTATACTCGAACGGTTCTTCCTGTCCTGGAGCATATGTACAAAAAGAAAGTCCATTCGAGCAGACCCGAATGGACAAACTTTTATTGTTGATCTGATTATCTGCCATCTTTATTCCCAGTTACCGGCCATCTTGTTGTTCGTGTCCTCAAGGTCGCCGATACGGAGGCCATACCATTCACCTTCGGTCTGGTCCTCGTTGTCAAGCATCAGCTCGGCACGGTTTCTGTGGCGCTTCTTCAAGTCAGCCTTCACACTCTTCACCTTCTTCTCGTTCATACCATCCATATAGTCTTCCAGACGAGCACGGAATTCGACGAGCATGTCAAACTCGTTCGACTTCATGTTGAACTGAGATTTCTTGCGAAGTTCGATGATACCCTGATAGATGGTGTCATACACAGAGGGGTCGAATGTAGAGCGAACCACCTTGAACTCACCATTAGCAGGGCGACCGATTGGCACATACTTCATCGAGTCAGGATTGGCAATACCCAACTTCTCAGCAGCAGTCATCCAAATAGTGTCACGCTTGATGAGTCCCTTGGCCACAGCCTCACGCTCTGTCATACCAGCTTCCAACTGGTCGTCAGTCAACTCACCATCCTTGATGATCTTGTCAACGGTCTTGCCGTTCTTCACAAAATCAATCAGCGAGTCCATGGTGCCACAATACTCACCAAAAGTCATCTTGTACTGCTCTTCCGCATTACGGATGTCCATCAGACGAGCAATGACAAGTTTCTCACGAGCAGCCTTCTCTTCATCAAAGGCAATGTCGCTATAGATGCTATAGAAGCACGCTGCGACCAGACCTAATGCACATACGACAAGAAGTCCGTTAATTACACTTTTTTTCATGATATGTTTGTAATTTTTTTGTTGTTTGCATACTTTTTTACTGTCCGAGAAGCAAGTTTTTGGCTCTTTTCTCGTCCCATCTCATGAATAATCACTATATTCGTTGCAAAAATAAGGATAATATTTTAATTGCACCCACAACTTTCAATATTTTTTTGAAAAAAGATGATAAATGACTACCTAAAGGACCTAATTTTGCATCATTTCGGTCTAAAACCGACACAAGATCAAGCAAAAGTCATCGATTCGCTCTGTGAGTTCATCCTTACACCCGACGCCGACTCCGTGTTCATCCTTCGTGGTTTTGCAGGAACGGGTAAAACGTCCCTTGTCAGCGCCTTGGTCAAGACGATGGAACAGCTTGACCACGAATGCGTGCTCATGGCTCCTACAGGTCGTGCCGCCAAAGTCATTTCCCTCTATTCCGACCATCCTGCCTTCACTATCCATAAGCGCATTTATCGGCAGAAGTCCATCGACAAGGATAGCATCTTCACCCTCAATTTCAATATGCGGCAGAATTTGCTCTTCATCTGCGACGAGGCTTCGATGATTGCCAACGACGAATACCTTTCTGGAAGTCTCTATGGAACAGGCCGCTTGCTCGACGATTTAGTCCATTTCGTCTATGGAGGTAAGGGGTGCCGGCTCATCCTAATGGGCGATACAGCCCAGCTTCCTCCCGTGGGTGACGAAGAGAGCCCTGCCCTCAGCGACGAATACATGGGTGGTTACGGCTTCAACGTCATCAGCCACACCCTCACAGAGGTGCTGCGACAAGCCGACTCCTCAGGCATCCTCTGGAACGCCACCCATCTGCGCACCCTCCTCGAAAACGAGGACATCTTCGACTTTCCAAAAATTCGCTTCGCAGGATTTCCTGGTGTCAAGAACATTCCAGGCAATGAACTCATTGAGACCCTCGAAGCGTGCTACAGCCGTGATGGCGAGGACGAGACCATCGTGGTGACTCGCAGCAACAAGCGAGCCAACGTCTACAACAACGGCATTCGTGCCCAAATCCTCTGGCGAGAAGAACCTCTGGAAAGTGGCGACATGCTCATGGTGGCGAAGAATAACTACTATTGGACAGAAAAACTCTCCCTCGAACTCCTTGCCAATGCCCAAGCCGAAGGCAAGAAACCAGAGGAAGCAGAGCCCCTACCCTTCGACTTCATCGCTAACGGCGACACAGCCATCGTCCGTCGGGTACGCAACGAGCGAAACTTCTATGGATTCACCTTCGCCGATGCAACTCTTGAGTACCCCGACTATGATGATTTCCAGATGGATGTCACCGTCTTGCTCGACACTCTTCAAGCCGAAGCTCCTGCCCTCACCAAGCAGCAACAGGACACATTATATAATAATATTATGGAGGACTATGCTGGCGACCCGACCCTCCGTTCCAAACAGGACAAGCTCAAGGCGCTGCGCCAGGACCCCTACTACAATGCCCTCCAAATCAAGTACGCCTACGCCGTCACCTGCCATAAGGCACAGGGCGGTCAGTGGACAAACGTCTTCATCGATCAGGGCTACATGACCGAAGAACTGCTCACCCCCGACTACTTTCGCTGGCTCTATACCGCCATGACCCGAGCCACCCAGCGCGTCTTTTTCGTCAACTGGCCCAAGGAGCAGATACAATAAAAACGAGGTCTTCGTCGGTGACGAAAACCTCATTTCCTTCTTGTGTTCCTTCTTCGTTGAGAACAGAAAGTGATATAATGTTTTAGTTTAGTATGCTTGGTTGAGAATGCGGACTTAGGCATTATCTCATGCCACCGAAACCGCCGCCGCCAAAGCCGCCGCCTCCGCCGAAGCCACCCATGCCACCGCCGAAGCCGCCCATGCCGCCTCCGAAGCCGCCACGTGAACCGCTGCCACCGAAGATGTTCAGCTTGTAGATAACGTGGATCATGCCATAGGAATAAATGGCGTTGTAGCGAGAGTCACTCTGCTGGTATGCGCTAATCTGACGGCTGATGTTGCTCTGCTTCTTCAGAATATCGTTCCACTGGAGGGTGACAGTCAGTGCGTTGCCCTTGAGGAAGGACATGCCCACCTGAGCGTTCCAAAGCAATTCGTTGGTGTTCATGTTAGCAGAGGAGAAACCGCGACGGCTGCTCTGGCTGATGTCTGTGGAGAAGGTAAGACCGCAGTCGAAGATGAGGTTCATGTCGGCACCATAGCTGAAGGTCCAAGTCTCCATGTTACCAGTTGTCAAGACAGAGTTGCGAGAGTTGTTGTAGTTCAGGCTACCGTTGATACCAATCTCGAACCAGTCCTTGCGGAAGTCGAAACCAAGGTTCTCGTTCACACCGATGGTGTTGGTGTTTGACTTATCCTGGTCATACTGCTGTGGGTCAAGATAGCTGACCTGATGGTTGTAGTTGAAACCACTGAAGGTGTTCATGGTGAAGTAACCGTTTCTGTCGAGTGAAGTGTTATAACCGCCACCGATGTTACCGCTCCAGTTACCATTGATATTCTCAGGCTTAGTGGTTCTTACACCTGTCTCCTCGTTATAGCTGGTACGGTTAGCCGTGCTGTTTCTGGTGAAGTTGATACCACCCCAAGCAAAGATACTCTGCTGATGAGCCATCGTGAAGGTGTTGAAGTTGAAGTTGATGTTGTGGGTGATGGAAGGCTTCAAGCCCGGGTTACCCTTCGTGATATTCAGCGGGTTCGAGTCATCCGTGATGTCCAACAGGTTGGTCATGCTTGGCTGTTGTGTACGAGCACGGTAGTTCAAACGCAGGTTAGTCTGCTGGGTGAAGTTATAACGGAAGTCAATGCTTGGTGCAAAGTTGAACACGTTACGCGTGATGGTCGGGTACTTGGTGCCCATATACTTGTAGTCCAGCACACTGCGCTGTGGCAGGAGGTCGATACCTGCGCTGAAGTTATAGTAGTCCGAAATCTTGCGGAAGCTAAGGCTGATGGTGTGGTTGTAGTTCTTGTATTCAGAGAATTGGCTCTGCTTTCTGGCATCCTCATTCTCATCCTCGCCTAACAACTCGTGACCATTGTTGAGCAGGTAACCAATGGCACCGTCAACGTTGTAGCGGTAAGTGTTCAGTGCAAAAGCCAAATCATTATAGGCTTCAGCATCCATAGCGAATGCCTTACGGTCTGACTTGTTGTAGCTGAAGTCATATCTGTAAGAGAATTGCAGATAGGTTCTGTCGGCGATAGGCTCAGAATAAGTCAACTGTGCGCCATAAGACCTGTTTCTGCCAGGAGTCGTGTTGTAACGGTTATTAGTTGTGTTACCGCCAGTCTTCTTATACTCAATGTCAGCAGCTGAGAGTTGCTTGCTTTCAGAACTTCCGAAGTTACCTGTAGCACGCAGGGTGATGTTACGGCCGTAGTCGTTCAGACGACGGTTGGCCTGCAATTCACCAGCCAAACGCTTGTTCTCGCTGTATGACTGAGAGCGGTTCACGTTCGTGTTGACGATGATGTCCATCAGACCGTCCACATCCACTCCGTTGATAGCATCTGCCAATGGATCGTCACTCAATTTGTTAGGATCGTCGCTGAAGTTAGCAGACTCGCTGTCGTTGTACCCTCTGTTCTTGCTATAGGTTCCAGAAGGACGGAAGATGATGTTGGTCAGTGAGTCAGGAGTCCACTCCATACGGAACTGACCGTTCCAGTTGTGGCCGCTGCTAGTGTTGATGCTGGCGCTGTTGCTGAATGCACCTCGTGAGGTGACGAAGCTCTGAGTGGATGACCAGTTACGGGTATCATTACCATTATAATTGTAACGAATGCTACCACCCAATTCGAGATTCTTGGCCTCTGTGGCAAAGTTTGCACCGATGTTCTTCATATTGCGAAGACCACCGCCGCCACCGCCACCCATGTTGGCGAAACGGCCACCGCCACCACCGAAGCCCATACCACCAGTGTTGTTGGCACCACCAGTCAGGGTGTACTGGTTGCTGTTGTTGAAGCGGTTAAGGGTGAAACGTTCAGACCAACGGCCTGCTGTACCAACGGCATTGTCAATGTTTCCGAACCAACCGTTGTTCATACCTTTCTTCACGGTCAGGTCGAGCACAGTTTCATCATTGCCATCATCGATATTTGTCACACGAGCAAAGTCGCTCTTACGGTCGTATGTCTTGATCTTGTCAATCATGTTGGTCGGGATGTTCTTCATGGCCATGCTGGCGTCATCGAAGAAGAATTCCTTACCATCCACAAGAATCTTGGACACCTTCTTACCATTGATGGTCACGCCACCGTTTTCATCCACCTGTGCACCTGGAAGTTTCTTCACAAGGTCTTCCAGCACGGAACCTTCTGGCACACGGTAGGCATCAGCGTTATATATGAGTGAATCGCCGCTTACCTGCACTTTTGCGACATTGGCCGTAACCGTCACATCCTTCATCAACTTGGAGTCGGGCGAAATGTGCAGATAACCAACATTGACGTTCTTGTCCTTCTTGTTGGTCAAATCCAACGGAAGCACCTTCGTCTGAAAACCTACATAGGTAATCTTCAAAGCATACTTGCCTGCCTTCACATTTTTAATGTTGAAACTACCATCAAAACCCGTAGCGGCACCTGCAACCATGCTACTGTCGGGCAGGTTGAGGATACGAACTGTGGCAGAGATGACAACTTCGTTTGTTTCGTCTTCGAGAATCGTTCCCGAAACATTAAATTTGGACTGAGCCATTGCGCTGAGTCCCACAAAAGTGAGAAACAATGCGAGGAGTGATTTCTTCATATTGAGAGATGTATTGATTAATTTTTCTTCGGTAATGTAACCAAATTGACTATAAAGGAAAGAAAAGGTTTAACGGGATAGTAAAAAATTGAGTTTTTATGTGTAATTTTGCAGCGGTTTTCTATTGGCAATTTGTAAATCCAAGTCATATATGAGAAAAATCATCTCTCTCTACATCCTCCTCCAATGCATCTTCATGCTCCCCGCCCGTGCACAATTCGGGCGCCTCGAGAAGTACCCCAACATACCCAGCCAGTACGATGCTGCATTTGTTGACTATGTCAAAGATTTTGCCAGCGGTGTCGCCAAGTCATCCTACGGACAGTACTTCGGACAAATCACCAAAGAGCGCAATGTCTATGGTTTCGGAGCCTACTACACCGACAGCGACGGCGTCATCTACGGGCAGTACCGCCTCGGGAACTTCCTTTTTGGCATCAAGATGGGCACCCAAGTGGCCAAAGTCGGCACCAACGATCACTACATCTGCTACGACCTCACCACCGGCGACCCGCTCTACATCATGAAGGACGGCGACAAGTACGCCCTGCCTGCAGACTATGAGAAGACCTACCGGTTTGAGTCACTCACCTATGAGAACGGTGACCAGTATGTCGGCGAGACTGTCAACGGCAAGCGTGAAGGTGTTGGCATCTACTATTATAATAATGGTAATTATTATTATGGCCGCTACAAGGACAACGATCGTCGCGGTTTCGGTGCCATGTTTTACACCAATAACACCCTCACCATCCAATACTGGAAAGGAGAAGATGAATAAAACAAACTCCCTCCGCGCATGGTTCCTTGCCGCACGACCCAAAACTCTGACTGGTGCCATCGCTCCGGTCCTCGTCGGTGGAGCCTTCGCCATTCGCCAAATTCTCATCGATGACTCTCCGCTCGCAACGCTCAACGCTCACCTCATTCCTCTGTCCCTTTGCCTTCTTTTTGCTGTCCTGATGCAGATTGACGCCAACCTCATCAACGACTATTTTGACTTTTGCAAAGGTACAGACCGAGCCGACCGTCTCGGTCCCGAACGAGCCTGTGCTCAAGGATGGATCACTCCACGAGCTATGCGCTGGGGCATCGCAGTCATGACAGTCCTCTCCTGCCTTGTCGGACTTGCCATTCTACTAATCCACATGCAATGGGAACTCATCCTTGTCGGTCTCTTCTGCGTCATCTTCTGCTTCCTCTACACCACTCACCTCTCCTACCTCGGTTGGGGCGACCTTCTCGTCATCCTCTTCTTCGGCCTCATCCCTGTCATCTTTACACACTATGTGATGACCGCAGATATAAACATGAGCATTGACTCAAGCTCAAAACTTTTAACTCTACACCCTCAACTCTCCATCTTCCTCGCAGCCTTCGCCATGGGGCTTGCCACTGACAACCTTCTCATGGTGAATAACTACCGTGACCGTCATCAGGACAAAGTCAGCGGCAAGCGTACCATCATTGTCCGCATCATGGCAGCAAAAGGTCAAATGGTTGGTGAGCGCATTTCCCGTGCCATCTATCTCTGGCTCGGCATCATCGCCACACTTCTCGGAATCCTCTCCGTTCATTCCTTCTCCTCCCTTCTTCTTCTCCCCTACCTCCTTCTCCACATCCATGCCTACCGCCAGATGCGCACCCTTGATGGTCGCGACCTCAACCGCATCCTCGGTCAAACTGCTCGCAACATCTTCCTCTTCGGTTTTCTCCTCGCTATCAGCGTGCTCATTTAATACACAACATCTTCCAAGGGGTCTTGGAAGATGTTGCGCAAATATTGTCATCTAAGGTGAGCATTTTTTATCATCAACCTCTCTTTATGTAAGCTCGCCAGCCATAGACGATAATGATGAGGAAGCAGGCGAGAGGGAGGATAAAGGACATGTTGACGGCGGGTTGTCCCCAGATAGTGCCTTGGTCAATCATCAATCCCTGAAGCGGTGGCATGAGTGCGCCACCCACGATGGCCATGACGAGGAAGGCTGCACCGAGGTGGGTGTCCTTTGTGTCCACGTTCTCGAGAGCAATGCCATATATTGATGGGAACATAATGGACATGAAGAGGCTGATGCAGACAAGGCTGTAGAGTCCCCACATTCCTTCAATGCAGATAGCGCCAAGAGTACAGATAGATGCACCGACACCGAAGATGGTCAACAGCTTACGAGTGTTGACGTAACGCATGATGAAAGTGCCGAGAAAACGTCCGCCAAGATTGAGCGACATGGCAGCGATATTGTACATCTGTGCCGTAGCCTTGTTAATGCCAAGATGGTCTGCGTACTGAATAATGAAAGTCCATACCATGATCTGAGCAGCAACATAACATACTTGAGCAAAAACACCCTCACGATAAATCGTGTTATGCCAGAGGTTGTGCATGGTCTGTCCAAGTGTGTGGGTCTGGCCTGCGGCTTTCTGCTCCTCACTCTCCGTCTTCGGCATCTTGGTGATGGCGATAATGACGAGCACAGCCACAACAACAAGTCCGATGGCCACGTATGGATTGCGGATGACGGCAAGGTCATGCAGTCGGATTTCGGCCTTCTCAGCCTCGGAAAGGAGTGGGAAGATAATCTGGCCTGCGGCATCGCGCCTGTCTGACAAAAGATGAGGCAGCACAATGAACGATGCCACCGCCATACCGCTAAGCGAACCTACGGGATTGAATGCCTGTGCCAGGTTCAATCGGCGGGTCGATGTTTCCTTGTCGCCAAGAGAAAGGATGAACGGATTGGCGGTTGTCTCGAGGAAAGCCAATCCAAAGGTAAGGATATAGAGCGAGATGCAGAAGAAGGAGAATTCCTGCCATTCTGCCGCAGGAATGAACAGGAAGGCACCGATAGCATAGAGCGTCAATCCGAGCAGGATGCCACTCTTGTAGGAATATTTGCGTATGAACAAAGCGGCAGGAATCGCCATTGTAGCATAACCTCCGTAGAAGGCGAACTGAATGAGCGAGGCCTTCGCCGCTGAAAGTTCCATGACGGTCTGGAATGCCGCCACCATAGGGTTGGTAATGTCGTTGGCGAACCCCCAAAGGGCGAACAGCGACGTGATGAGGATGAATGTGAAGAGGTATTTCTTCGAAACTAAAGGCTTTTTCATTGTTAGGATTGTTATTTGAAAATGAAAGTCGCCCAGCGCATGGGCTGGTTATTCTGACATGTTTTTGATATAGGGTAATTCTGGCAAGTTTTTGAATCGGTAGAAGCAGTGAGCGTTCTGTCCGAGGAAAAGTGTCTTCTCCTCATCCGTCAGTTCGGCAGACTTCGTGATAAAATCGTACGACATTTTGTAAGTAATAGCGGTGATGGTACGAGGGTAATCGCTTCCCCACATCAGCCTGTCCATACCCACCCATTCGGCTGCCTCCTTAATACTTCGGATGGCAGATGGATAAGGGTAGAACTCTGAGTTATAGAGCCAAGTGATGCCACCCGACTCCACCATGACGTTCTTACCAGCTCGTGCCAGCAACACTTGACTCTTGAATGCTGGTGTCGTGACCATGCCGAAATGTCCGATGGCCACTCGCAAAGCTGGACACTCTTCTATCACTTCACGCATCTCGCCTATCTGATGCTCGTCTTCTCCTAAGCACATCGACAGCACCATATCCTTTCCCTCCATATATTTAAATATAGGTATAAGACCAAGGAGTGATTCCTTCATCCTATGACCAGGAAAGGCGATGCCCTTCAGCCCTGCCTCACACACGGCCTTTGCTTCGTCGAGAGACCAAGCCATGCCCATGCAGAAAAAGCGGTCTGGATAAGTATTTTGTACTTCGGTCAGATATTCGTTTTGATTGCCATCGATGACTTCCTGCACGACTACAGCTCCACCCACTTGGGCATAGTCCATGTTCGACAAGAAGACCTCTGCAGAGTTCACACCATCAATCAACCAAGGGGGCAACATTTGCACCTCCTCATCCATGAAAATGCTCCTACCGTTCTTCAGCGACAGGATTCTCTTTCCGTCCACCCATGTGTCTTGCTTCTTCCACAGGTGGGAATGTGAATCAATGATTGTCATATTGTTGAGAAATAAGACGCCCAGCGCGTGGGCTGGTTATGAGTTTGCCCATGATACTCGCTTCTGATCTCCGATGATCTCTTGCACTTCTTTCACGAGTTCCCAGTCTGGCTCCTCATTCGCCCACTGGATGTTACGTTTCACGTTCTCAGGATTGGCAGATGAGAACAAGGTGCCCGCAATACGTGGATTGCTGACCGAATATTGAATGGCCAGACGTTCGATGGGATAGCCCTTATCAGCACAATGCTTGGCTGCTTTGACACATGCTTCCACCAATGGTTTGGGTGCTGGATGCCAATCTGGCACACCACGCTGAGACAACAGGCCCATGCTCAAAGGCGATGCGTTGACAATGCCGATGCCACGACTCTCGAAGAAATCCATGAAGTCCACCAGCTTATCATCGTTCAAACAATAGTGGCAGAAGTTCAGAACGCTCTCCACCGTGCCCTCCTCCGAGTGTTCGATGACCCATTTGAGGTTCTCCAATTGCAAATCCGTGATGCCAACATGACCCACGACTCCCTTCTTCTTCAGCTCCACCAGTGCAGGCAGCGTCTCATCCACCACCTTCTGCAATCCACCTTCCATTGATGCCTGAAACTCGATATCGTGCACATTGATGAGGTCGATATAGTCGATGTTCAGACGCTCCATGCTCTCGTACACACTCTCAGTAGCACGTTTGCCGGAGTAATCCCACGTATTCAAGCCATCTTTTCCATAGCGTCCCACTTTCGTGCTCAGAAAATATTTGTCTCGTGGAATCCTCAACAGTGCCTTGCCCAGCACTGTCTCAGCCTTATAGTGGCCGTAGTATGGACTCACGTCAATAAAGTTGATGCCGCCTTCGATAGCAGCTTCCACAGCCTCGATGCTCTCAGCCTCTTTGGTCGCATGGAACACACTACCCAATGATGAAGCGCCGAAACACAGATGGGAAATCTTCATTCCCGTCTTTCCTAATTCTTTATAAATCATATATGGTTTGGTTGTTTAGTTTTTAATGGTTTGTTTGGTCTTTGATGACGTTCGTCCCCAACGCGAAGGCCTTTTCCATGTGTCCCGTCGTGACAAAGATGTCTGCCTTCGCCGAGATGTTATCGATGTAATTCAACAGTTGTGCTTCTGGAATGCAAGGCAACACAGGGCTTCCAAATTCCAATTGTCCGTGGTGAGCCAGCACACAATGTACAATGAAATTGATTTCACGCTTGTCTATCTCCAATTCTCGCAACAGGTTGTTCAGATAGTTCGCAGACATATAAATGTGTCCCAACAAGAAACCATTCTCCAGTTTTTCGCCTTCCACATTATATTCGCACAACTTGCCCCAATCGTGGAAAAGAATACTGATAATGATGCGCTCCACCTTGATGTCCTCTGGATATGGATAGACGGGATAGATTCCCTCCAGCAAGTGCAGCATCTGGTAAGTGTGGTTCAGCAAACCACCAGGAAAAGCATGGTGCACGCTGGTCGCCGCAGGGTATTTGCTGTACTTGGGGAACAATTCGTCTGCCTGCTTACGGATGAAGTCGATGAGCACCTCGTCTTTGCAGAAGCCAATCAGTGTCTCGATGGTGGCATCCCACACTTCACGCTTAATGGGACGCGGCACCAGATGGTAAAGTGGATGATCCTCTGTGGGAAACGTGCCTGCAATCATATCCATATTCGTTGCCGATTTCTTGCCCTGATTGTCGCGGATGGTCAGGAACCGCACCAGTTGCCCCACCTTCGGGCCACTCGTCTTCGGCACGTCGAACACGCAGATATTGTCGATCTCCTCGTTGTTCGCCACCTTCAGGTTCACGTATGGCGAATTGTTACGAGCCACCGCATCTTGGCGGCTCAAAACGATGAATTCTTTATTCATATTGGTAATATCGTCTTGTTTTGGGTGCAAAGGTAGTGAATTATTAGGAATCTTTTGTGAAAAGTCTTGTTTTTCTTTTTGTAAAACGAAAAAATACTTACCTTTGTGGCATCCAACGCAAACATAACATGAAAGGCTTTACTAACACATTCCTGATGAGTGCCGTCTTGTTCTGCATGACAGGACAAGGGATGGCACAGAAAGTGACCCCATTCAAAGTGACGAGTCATACACAACAGACCATCGATGGCTTCGGTGCCAGCGATGCGTGGAGCATGTGGCAAATTGGGGAATGGGAAGACTCTCTGCAGACGAAAGTGGCAGACTGGCTATTTTCCTCCGAAACCTTCGAGGACGGTTCCCCAAAAGGCATCGGTCTCTCCATCTGGCGCTTCAATGCTGGAACTGGCAGTGCTTCACAGGGCGATGCGGCACAAATCAATCGTGACACACGCACCGATTCGTTTGCCAAGCAGACAGGACAACGTCGTTTCCTCAAATTAGCCAAGGAGCGCGGTGTGCCCACCTTCTTGGCTTTTTATAATTCGCCTCCCGTTCATTTGACGCAGAACGGACTCGCCACCAATACAGGACGAGGCGGCACTTTCAACCTCAAGCCTGATGCCTACGATGACTTTGCCGCTTACATCGCCGACATGATCCAGATGGCGGAACGCGAGGATGGCATCCACTTCGACTATGTATGTCCCGTCAACGAACCTGACGGTCATTGGAACTGGCTCGGTCCCAAACAGGAAGGTTCGCCTGCCACCAACCGTGAGATTGCACATATTGCCCGTGAGATGAACCGCGAGTTTCAGCAACGTGGCATTACGACAAAGATTCTTATCAATGAGTCGAGTGACTTCCGTTGCATGTTCGCCACCCATCAAACTGATTGGCAACGTGGTTACGAAATCCAAGCCTTCTGGAATCCGGACTCCATCGACACCTACGTCGGTAACCTGTCCAACATCGCCAAAGTGATGGCTGGACATTCCTACTGGACGAATACGCCCATCCTCAAGCCTGGCGACAGAAGGTATGAACGGACTGGGTTGTATGGTTACCGCAAACGTCTAAAAGATGCCTTCGATAAGGTGGATGCGGAATTTTGGATGACCGAGCTCTGCATCATGTCCAACGATGAAGAGATTCATGGAGGTGGTGGTTTTGACTTCTCGATGGAGGAAGCCCTCTATGTGGCACGCGTGATGCACTACGACCTCACCGTTGCCAATGCCCGTTCGTGGCAATGGTGGCGTGCAGCAGGTGGCAACTACAAGGATGGACTCATCAGAATGTATGTCAAGGGGGAACGTACTGGCGGCCGTGGTCAGAGGCGTGAGATGGTGCAGAATAATATGGTGCGCGATTCCAAGCTGATGTGGACTATGGGCAACTTCTCTCGCTTTGTGCGTCCAGGTGCTGTGCGCCTCGATGTAGAAGGAGTCATGGAGGTTGATGGTCTGATGCTCTCTGCCTACAAGAATACAGATGGAACCCTCGCCGTCATCGCCATCAATTACAGCAAGCAAGAACGCCCCATCAGCATCGATCTTGCCGCTCACCTCTCACCTCGGACTTCTCCGCTCTCAACCGCCTACCGCACTTCTGATGTGGAAGGCGAAAATCTCAAGAAGGTGGGGCATGTGGACTTGAAAACAATAACGTTGCCAGCAAGATCGGTCACCACATTGGTCATGCAATGACAACCTGCTATTCTGCATGGTGACATCATCAAAAAATGCAGGCATAAATCAAAAACTCTGGGCACGAAATGTAATTAATTCTGCTTTCTTCGTGTCTAATTTCTAAATTATTCTTAACTTTGCAGTCTCAACCAACCCAAGCGCTGGTCGTTTTTCAAGAAACAAGAACTAAAAAACATACAATGGCAGACAGAAAAGTACGTGTGCGCTTTGCACCCAGTCCTACGGGACCACTTCATATTGGCGGTGTACGCACGGCTCTATACAATTATCTCTTCGCAAAACAGCATGGTGGCGACCTCATCTTCCGCATCGAGGATACGGACTCCACTCGCTTTGTTCCTGGTGCTGAAGAATATATCATCGAGGCATTCAACTGGCTTGGAATCAAGTTTGACGAAGGAGTCAGTTTTGGTGGCAACTACGGTCCCTACCGTCAGAGTGAGCGCAGAGACATCTATCAAAAATACGTGAAAGTGCTGCTTGACAACGGTTCCGCTTATTATGCTTTCGACACACCAGAGGAGTTGAACAAAAAGCGTGAAGAGGTGGAGAATTTCCAATATGATGCCTCTACTCGTGGCATGATGCGCAACTCGCTCACACTGTCCAAAGAGGAAGTGGAGAAACTGATTGCTGACGGTGAACAGTATGTGGTGCGCTTCAAGATTGAGCCAGGCAGGGATGTGTTGGTGGATGACCTGATTCGTGGTGAGGTGAAGATTAACTCGTCCATCCTCGATGACAAGGTGCTCTACAAGAGTGCCGACCAACTGCCGACCTACCATCTGGCGAACATCGTTGATGACCACTTGATGGAGGTCACGCATGTGATTCGTGGTGAGGAATGGTTGCCATCCGCCCCGCTTCATGTTTTGTTGTATGAGGCATTCGGATGGGCAGACACGATGCCCCGCTTTGCTCACTTGCCTCTGCTCCTGAAACCTATAGGCAATGGCAAACTCTCCAAGCGTGATGGCGACAAGTTGGGTTTCCCCGTGTTTCCACTGGAATGGCACGACCCCAAGAGTGGCGAGATCTCGTCGGGCTATCGTGAAAAGGGATACCTGCCAGAAGCCGTGGTGAACTTCTTGGCACTTTTGGGTTGGAATCCAGGCAATGATCAGGAACTGATGACCTTGGATGAGATGGTGAAACTGTTCGACCTATCAAAGTGCTCGAAGAATGGCGCGAAGTTCGACTACGTGAAGGCTGCTTGGTTCAACCATCAGTACCTCATTCAGCGTCCTGACAGCGATTGGTGTCCAGCGTTCGACAAGGTGCTGAAGGAAAATGGCATCGATGCGACAGCCGAACAGGAAGCCGAGGTCGTGAGGATGATGAAACTGAAAGTCATCGAATATACGGATGGACAGGGCAACAAAAAGAAGCGCAACATCTCCTTCCCATCTGATTTATGGCCACTGACGAAGTTCTTCTTTGTGGCTCCAACCGAGTTCGATAAAGAGGGAGACAAGTTCATCCGTAAGAACTGGAAAGAGGAGACGGCTGACGAGATGCGCCAGATGATGAAGGTGTTGGAAGGTATCGACGATTGGAGTGTGGAGGAACAAAAAAAAGTCATCGATCCTTGGACAGAAGCCACCGGCATCAAGCCCTGGAACGCATGGCGTGTAGCACTCGTCGGAACGGGACAAGGACCGGACATGTATGAACTTTCCGCATTCTTGGGCAAGGAAGAAGTCCTCCGCAGAATGAAGTTCGCAATCGATACATTATAAATAAATATGTACACGATAGGATTATATATATTCACCTTAGGCATGATTATCGCCGCCCTCTTCCACAAGAAAGCGCGTAAGATGGTGGTGGGCATCAGCCAGACCTACTCACTCTTGCGCCGTCACATCAAAAAGACGGATCGGGTGGTTTGGTTCCATGCTGCCTCATTGGGCGAGTTCGAACAAGGACGCCCACTGATGGAACGTCTGCACAAGGAATGTCCTGAATACAAAATCCTGCTCACCTTCTTCTCACCCTCTGGTTATGAGGTGAGAAAAGACTACGAAGGAGCAGACCTCGTGTGCTACCTTCCGTTCGATACTCCTGGCAATGCTTTGTCATTCTTGCGACTGGCACATCCAGAGATTGCCATCTTCATCAAATATGAGTTCTGGACCAACTATCTGGTCACTTGCCGTAGGAAGGGTATCAAGACCTACAGCGTGAGCAGTATCTTCCGTCCCGACCAGTATTTCTTCAAGTGGCACCTGTTCGGCAAGTATCCAACCCTCAAACCTATCCGACAGTTCGACCACCTATTTGTGCAGAACGAGATATCCAAGCAAATCCTCGCAGAGCACGGCATCAACAATGTGACGGTAGTGGGTGACACTCGTCTCGATCGCGTCATTGCCATCAAAGATGCAGCCGCACCCCTTCCTCTTGTAGAGCAGTTTGTGGGTGACGCTCCTTGCTTCGTTGCAGGTTCTTCATGGGGACCCGATGAGGAAATCTACATTCCCTACTTCGGTCAGCACAAAGATTGGAAACTGATTATCGCGCCTCATGTCATCAGTGAGTCCCACCTCAAGGACATTGAGCAACTCTTGGATGACAATGGTTTCGCCCATGTGAGATATACGGAGTTGGAAAACAATCCTAACGCATTCCCTTCAACAGAGCTTTCAGACGAAGTGAAGGGGGCTGCCCTCATCATCAACTGCTTCGGCAAACTCTCCTCCATCTACCGTTACGGCAAGGTGGCGCTCGTTGGAGGTGGTTTTGGTGTAGGCATCCACAATGTGCCGGAAGCCGCAGTCTATGGCATCCCTGTTATCTTTGGTCCCAACAACCAGAAATTCCGTGAGGCACAGGCGCTCAAAGCTTGTGGCGGTTCGTTCGAGTATCAAGACGAGGCATCCTTTGCTGCCCTGATGGACAACTTCATCAATGATTCTGAAGCCCTTCGCAAAGCTGGTGAAATGGCTGGTGGTTACATCAACGCCAATGCCGGAGCCGCAGACAAGTGCTTTACCGCCATCTTTAAGTAGTTCTCATGCACTACACCGACCTTTTCATCGATTTTGACGACACCCTCTACGACACCCACGGCAATGCGGTCATTGCCTTGGGTGAATTGTATGAGTACCTGCACCTCGACCAATACTTCTCAGACCCCAACATCTTCTACGACGACTATTGGAACACCAACATCCGTCTGTGGAAACAGTATGCGCAAGGAGAAATCGAACGCAGTTATCTTATCGTCGAACGTTTCCGTCATCCCCTCAGTCTTGGCAAGGGGTTGAATCCGACCAAAGCCTATTGCCTCAGCGCCAGCGACAAATTCCTTTCGCTCTGTGCCGTCAAGCCTGGTTTGGTAGATGGAGCACAAGAACTGATGGATTACCTTCGGGGAAAGGGGTATCGGATGCACATGTGCAGCAATGGCTTCCATGAGGTGCAGTACAAGAAACTCCGCTCATGTGGACTCTTCGACTATTTCCAGACCATCATCCTCAGCGAAGATGCTGGTGCCAACAAACCCTCTCCCCTCTTCTTCGACTACGCCTTTCAGACCTCCCAAGCCCCCAAGGAGACCACCCTGATGATTGGCGACAACTTCACCACCGACATTTTGGGCGCAAAAAAGGCAGGACTCGATACGATTTATTTCAATCGTTTTCCCGAATATCCTGCCCCAGAACCTGTCACCCACGAGGTACATGACCTCCGTGACATCATCGGTATTTTGTAAAGGAAACTATTGTCTCACTTTTTTCTCATGATTCTTCTTATCCTTCCCTAAAGAAATCCAGCATCTCAAAAATCTCCTCCTTATTAGCGCTTTGGTTGATGCGGATGTCACCCACATTACCCAGAAGCGTGAAATTGATGATGCCCGCTGTGTTCTTCTTATCATGGGTCATATAGCCATAGAGTTCCTCGTAATCATCGCAGGTGACGGGCAGCGTACCGTAGTTCTCTTTGATGAAACGGACTGTCTGACGCATCTTGTCTGTAGGGAAATCCGTCTTAATGCATGAGAGGTAGAGTTCGCAGATTAGTCCCCAAGCCACAGCGTAGCCATGCAGATAAGGTTTGCGGGTGAGTGCCCAACTCTCAAAAGCATGTCCCGCCGTATGTCCAAGATTGAGAGCTTTGCGGATGCCATGTTCCAATGGGTCTTCTTCCACGATGCGCTCTTTGATGGCGACCGATATGCCCACCATCTTTCCAAGATGCAGATAATCCACCTCGTTCACGTCGAAGTTGAGCAGTTCGGCAAAGTTCTCGTCATTTGAGATCAGTCCGTGCTTCAGCATCTCCGCATAACCCGAAAGGATGTTCTCATGGTCGAGCGTCTTCAGGAACGCTGTATCCAAAATCACCGTTTCAGGGGCATTGAACACGCCCACCTCATTCTTCAAGCCGTTGAAATTGATACCCGTCTTGCCGCCCACACTTGCATCGACCATGCTCAGCAAGGTGGTAGGCACGTTGATGTACTTAATGCCTCGCTTAAACGTGCTGGCAGCAAACCCACCGAGGTCGGTCACCATGCCGCCGCCGAGGTTCACCATCAAGGAGTGACGGGTGCCGTCTCCATTGCCCAACTCTGTCCACACTTTTGCCAAAGTGTCCAATGTCTTGTGTGTATCTGTTGCACCTATAATAATAGGTATAGCTTCTTTTAGACAAGAAATGTCCTTCACCACTGGGAAGCAGAGTTCATGTGTCGTTTCGTCCATCAGCAGGAAGAGTTTGTCGTGCTTCACCTCTTCCACTGCCGCTGTCAGTGCTTGTGCAATATTCGTTGAAATAACTACCTTATTAGCCATGAGTACCAAAAATTTCTGCAAAGGTACGAAATCTTCATTAAAAATTCGTACCTTTGCACCACATTTAATAAGGAATAGTTATGATTAATGTGATTGACACCGAGATTGAAGGTGTAAAGATTATTGAGCCCAAACTCTTTGGCGATGCCCGTGGATACTTCTTCGAGTCGTTTTCGCAGCGTGAATTTGAGGAGAAAGTTTGCAAGACCGTTTTTGTACAAGACAACGAGAGCCAGTCTGTAGCTGGTGTGGTGCGTGGCTTGCATTTCCAGAAACCACCATTCACACAGGCAAAATTGGTACGTGTGGTAAAGGGCGCCGTGTTGGATGTAGCAGTTGACATCCGCAAGGGAAGCCCCACGTTCGGCAAGCATGTGGCGGCTGTGCTTTCCGCAGAGAACCACCGACAATTCTTCGTGCCACGTGGCTTCGCGCATGGATTTGCCGTACTGAGCGATGAGGCCATTTTCCAATATAAGTGTGACAACTACTATGCACCTCAGAGTGAGGGCGCAATTGCATGGGATGATCCCGACTTGGGCATCGACTGGCAGGTACCAACAGAGAACCGCATCCTCTCTGAGAAGGATGCGCATCACCCACGCTTGAAGGATGCCGAACTGGTGTTCGACATCAATGTGCCAATTTGATTATTTCTTTCTGGATGATTTGTCCAGAACGATCCTGAGCGCGATCTTCCACGCATTCTTGCTGCCCATCAAAGTGTACAGTCTAAGACAATTTCCCACCATCTTCTGACCGAAGGTGGGGGCGAAGTTGTCTTTCATGAATATGGTCAGTGCCTTGGACGCCATCTTAAACTTTCCACACTTACCCGTCATCTTCTCGCGTTGGAGGTGGCCCAACAGGATGCAAGTACGCAGATAGAGCGGGTACATCAACAGATCGAGATGAGGATAGAGGCATGCCAGATGTTGTGCATGATAGTGGGAAAGCGGCTGCAGAATAGAAGACTGCAAATCATTGATAGCAGCCGTCAGTGCACGGATGAATTCCTTGTAGTTCTGTGAGAGCGTATCACCCATCACGCTGTCTGTACGTGCAATAATTTCATGGAAAGCCTTTTCCCTGAACCAAAGAATCTTTGGCTGATGCAGCATCACACGTAGACCCAGTTCCCAATCTTCCCAAGTGCGGCAAGCCGTGTTCCATGCTCCGATGGACTTCAAGAACTCCGTACGGAAAATCATGTTCTGCGTGCCCAACACATCTGCGTTGATCTGCACACGCGGATCTTCTGACGGAATGTAAGGACGGATAAAAGTTTTACCGTTAACCACCCGCTTTGTCGGAACGGCGATGACATCATAGCCCTCCACGTTGGCATTGTAGAAGGTGGACATGAAGTTATAGTCGAATATGTCATCGCTGTCAAAGAAATACACCCATTCCGTCTTACACGACTTCAAACCCTTGTTACGAGCAGCCGCAGCGCCAGGGAAGGTTTCCCTGAGCAGCGTCGTATTCGGCCTGTTCTTGATGTATTGTTCACAGAACTGGTACGTGCCGTCCGTACTTTCGTTGTCCACGATGATGACTTCCTTCGGTGCAATGCCCGACTTGAGAATGCTGTCAAGCGTCTTTCCGATGTAATCTCGTCTGTCTTTGACGGGGATGATAACGGTGATATCCATGTCGATAGAATAATTTTGGTTGCAAAGATAGTAAAAAGTTTAGAGTTTAGAGTTTAGAGTTTAGAGTTTTTTTCTTACCATTGCAAAAATATTTCAAAAAGTACAACAAATGTTTCCTCTTCTATCCCGTTTTGTTTCCCAAAACTCTCTTTAAGGTATAAAAGAACGAGTCTGTAACTCTTGTTACACTTTCTTTCACTTTTGTTACATATAGAGAAAGTACAGGGTGGTGACATTTATAGAAACAATTGAAACATTAGATATAAAGCGGGTCGTATAAAGTCCGTAACTTTGCACCAGAAATAAAAAAGGAAAAGTTAGTAAAGCATAAATAGGTTAATAATTAGTTAGTTAGTTAATTAGTCGAGAAAGCCAGGCTTCGGGAGAAGCCTGGCTTTTCTATTCATGCTGCTTCACCCATTCTGACGGAGTGAGTCCATAGAGTGCCTTGAAGCTGGTGGAGAAGGCCGAAAGAGACTTAAAGCCAGTAGCAACGCTGACACCTGTGATGTCATAGTCCTTTTCGGCCAAGAGACGGGCAGCTTCTTTCAGACGCACATACTTGACGAAGTCACGAGGTGACTGGCCGGTGAGGTCTTTCATCTTGCGATAAAAGTGTACGCGACTGATACCGACCTTGTCTGCCACCACTTCGACAGACAGTTCCGGATTGTCCATATTCTCGTTGATGACCTTCATCACACGTTTCATCAAGTTCTCGTCGGGCGATTCCATCTCCACCTTGTCGATATGTTCCTCCTGCTGCTTGTCACCATGATACTTGCCCTGTAAGATCTGGCGTGTCTTCAGCAGTTGCAAGATCGTTGTACGGAGCACGTCAATGTTAAACGGCTTCGACACGTAGGCATCGGCACCGTTAGAAATACCGACGATGCGGTCTGCGTCACTACCCAAGGCGGTCACCAAGACTATCGGGATATGATTGGTGTTGAAATTCGACTTCAGTTTCTGGCAGAGTGTCATACCGTCCATCACAGGCATCATGATGTCGCTGACGACAATATCAACCTTACCTGGATGCGACACGATATAGTCCCACGCCTCCTGACCGTTGGCACAAGCCTGCACCACCAGTTCTGAAGACAATTCGCTCTGCACATACTGACGTATCGCCTCATCATCCTCCACCAGCAGGGCATTTCTTCGATGCGTGTCCGCCGGTCGGTCGAAATTCAGCAGAGAGGCGGTGTCCATCTCTTCCGTCTCAGGCTTGTCTTCTACTTCCTGCAGAGATTCTTGTTTGATGACCCTCAGGGACTCGTCGCCCACCGGCATATTGACGATGAAGAGTGTGCCCTGTCCCTCAGGATTATCTTCGATGGTGATGGTACCCTTGTGCAGCCGCACCAGCAGCGACGTTAGGTTCAGACCGATGCCCGTACCCATATAGCCATTCTGATGCTTGGCTGAGTAAAAGCGTTCAAACACCTTCTGTTTCTCATCGTCAGGAATACCCACGCCAGAGTCTGCCACTCGCACCTCGAAATCCGCGTCCTTCTCAATCAGTTGTAAGGTCACCTTGCCGCCATCAGGGGTGAACTTGAAAGCGTTCGACAGCAGGTTCATCACAATCTTGTCCATATTGTCTGGGTCGACATAGACCTGTAACCTGTCCATCTCGTGTACAAACGTATAGTCGATATTGCGGCTTTGTGCATTGGCAGCAAAGACATCGTAGATATTCTGCAAGAATTCCACCAATTCCACAGGATGATAGTCCAGCAGGAATTTGCCCTGCTCAATCTTCCTCACATCCATCATTTGGTTAATCAGTCGGAGAATACGCCTTGAGTTCTCCCTCATCAATAGGTAGTTGCGCTGCCGTTCTGGATCTTTGTCATGACCAATCATCCTCTCCAATGGTGCCAGAATCAGTGTCATAGGGGTACGAATCTCATGACTGATGTTCATAAAGAACTGAATGCGCGTCTCGTTCAGTTCGCGTTGCTGACGATTACGCTCCATGATGCGGCGCAGTCTCATCTGACGTTTCACATATTCATACACAAACCAGCACAGTGCCAAGAAGAGGAGGAAATAGATCACTTTCGCCCACACCGACGCATACCACGCTGGATGCACCACAGCCACCAATTCGCGTTCTTCGCTGACAGACCCCAAGGCATGTGCCCTCACCTTAATATGATAAGTGCCTGGCTGCAAGTTATCAAAGATGATGCGACTGCTGTTGCCACCCTGATCCATCCACTTGCCGCCATCGATGCTGTACTCATACGTCACGTGCTGGTTGTTCAGACCTTCCACACACAGTTCCAGTGTGAAGTGGTTATCCGTATGGCAGAGGTCGATGCGACCACATTCGTCAACAAGTCCTTCCAAAATGTCATAACTGCCCGACTTGTCTCCCTTGTGCATCGCCTTGTCATCCACCAACACATCCACCAAGCGCAGGCGCAGGGAACGGCTGCCACCCTGCCAAGCTTTCAGTGATTTTGTATCGAAGTAGGTGATGCCGCCGATACCGCTGAGATAGATGGTTCCATCCCGCATGAACACGGCGCCACGACTAAACTCATTGTCCTGCAGGCCGTCGTCCACAAAGAAATTTGTGAACGAATCCTTCTTCGTGTCCAGACACGAAAGTCCAAAGTCTGTACCCATCCACAAGTCCGTTCCATCCACACATACAGACGTGATGCTGTTGACAGGCAATCCGTCCGCCGTAGTGTAAATACGATATTTCAACGAGGCATAGTCCATTTTCACCAGGCCTTCGTTCGTGGCAGCCCACACCGTCTGCCCGTCAGGCGAGGCAGCAAGATGGCGCACGGCACTATGTCCTGGGATACGGGTGCTCTTCTTCGTGATGACGCCCTCCTTGTCAGGATAAGCCACCAACATACCATCTGCCGTACCTACAAAGAGCTTATCCTTCACCAGTAAAACCGTATAGACATAGGGGTTGCCGATAATGTCGCGATTCACGTCAGGCTTATAAGAGATGTACTTACCAGTCGCATATTGATAATAAAAGAAACCTTCGCCAATCGTGGCAATCCAGTAGCAGTCCTTCTGAGCGGCAGGACGAATCTCGAACACCTTGTCGATGTCCTTGGACAAGCACGAGAAGCGCCCATCCTTCATCTGCCATAAGCCATCATAGAAGGTACCCATGAGCACGGCCGACGGAGCTGCATCATAGATGGTCGTGAAGGCATGTGGTATTCCAGGGGTGTTATCTACGTTCCAATGCTTCGATGACATACCATCCGCCGACACTAAATAGAGGCCGTCATTGTCTGCCGATGCCCAGATGCCTTTCGAGTAAGGAGCGGCTGCGTTGGCACTCGCGATAGCAAAGATGGAGTTCTTGCCAATCGTGTTTCTGGGGATGGAGTTCTGACCGATATAGGAGAAAGCCGACTGGTTGATGGGTTTCATCACCACACCCTTCATATAGACTGCCACCCATACATTGCCAAACGAGTCGCAGATGGCATTTGTCACATTGCTCGTCGCCATATCGAAGTCCTTCACAGAGATGACATTCCGCACCAAACGCTCCAAATGCTCATCATAGACACACACACCACCACCGTCGGTACTAATGAAGAGACGTCCCTCCGTCCAAGGATTGATGCCCAAGATGGCGCCCCCCAATTCCTCTTTTGAGGCCAACATCCGAAAACTGTCCGTATTGCGATCATAGACAAAAACACCCTGATTATAAGTGGCAGCATAGAGTGTGCCCGACGAGGTTTCGCACAGCTTGCGGATGATTTTCAAGTCACCATACTTGTGATACCCCTTCGCTTTCTGCCGATAGAGGTCATCCTTCCCGTTAATCACCCACAGCGTACCCCTCGCATCCTCATAGAAACGCACGGGACTGACGCCGTCGATGTCAAATTCATTGGTGCGCCTCACGGTGAACTGTCCGTTCTTCTCCTGTTTCAGCTCGCCACAGCCATAGCCGGCAAAACATACCATCACACGGTTCTTTTGGATGCGGTTGAGACTCACCACACGTGCCCTCAGCGTGTCGCCGCCCTCTTGTATATAAGGAATCGTGGTGAACTTGTCTGTCGCATAATCATACCATTGCACGCCTGCAGCTGTACCCACCAACATCTTGTCCTTTTCATATTCGAGCACACAGATGCTCTCGTCGTACAGCAGCGAAGAAGGGTTGTCAAACTCATGGTGATACACATTCATCTTCACCCCGTCAAAACGGTTCAATCCGTTCTGCGTAGTCACCCAAATGTTATGCCGACTGTCCTCCGTGATATTACGCACACGAGAGTTGGACAATCCCTGTTTGGAACTGAAGAACATCACGTTCTGGGCATTCAAACCCATGGCACCCAGAACATAGAAGATGCTGGTTAGTATGAAAAGTTTCATTGTCAGTAAATCAAGTTCAGTAATCAGTAGTCTTTGGTTTCGAGTGCAAAGGTACAATTATATGAGGAATATACCAAATAAAAACACAAAAAAAGGTGGCTGCACCTCAAAAAGGCACAGCCACCATTTGTTGAATGTATATGTTCAGTATTGAACGTCAGTCTTACTTCTGCAAGTACTTCTTGCCGTCTTCGGTCACTACAATACCCTTGTAGTTCTCGTCAACCTGCTGACCTGCGATGTTGTAAAGAACACCACCCTGCTTAGCAGGAGCGTCCTCAACAGTCTCAATAGCTGTTTCGATATCCTGCTGCATTCTCTGAGCAGCAGCGGCATAGTCATAGTCATCCAGCGGAGCATAGAAGTAGAGTCTTGCATTTCTCACCCATGTGTTGGTGTCCCAATATCTTGCTGGAACATAATCGCCAAGCTCTGCATTCCAATCATGACCAGAGGCCTTTCCTGAGAGATACTGCTCTACAGCACCGAAGGTAAGCTTTTGACCATCCTCCACTCTTACCCAATAGATACCAGTTGGGAAACCTTGGTCGTTGTAACCACCTACCCAGAATGGAGACATTGTCTTAGAAACCTCATTACCTGCTGCATCGGTTACCTGAGCAAAGATGTACTTATCCCATACGCCTTCATCATTCTGAGCGTTGAAGAAACCTTTTTCACCAGTATCTGGATCAGCGTTATTCTTAGGAGCCGTACGTGTCTGCATGTTAATGATGTAGATACCTGCAGGGAGGTTCTCAACTGTCTGGTAGAACTTGTATTCAGCATTTGAACCATAGCCATTGAGCGAAGCTTTTACCACGGGATTGTTTTCTGTAGCGGCTGTTGTTAGCTTTGCATTACCTGGCTCTTCTGCAGGAACCCATTCCTCCCAATTTTCATCAAGTCTTGAATACTCCAGACGTTCGAAAGTCCAACCAGGGAAGTCAACATTCTCTTTAACAGTTGACATCGTATAGAAGTTAGGATTTTTCACATAACTGGTCATATTGATACCAGCCCACTTGAGTGGATTACCATTTTCATTATGCGTTTCAGCCTGTTCATCATCCGTTTCGTCGAATTTTTCGTTCACCTGATCAGAATACTGTCTGTCCTCATACAACTCTACCTCATCATAAATGTCAATACCCTCAGCAAGCCACTGATAGAGTGCCAATGTTGTGAACTTATTTGCATCATTGATGACATCAGTCTCATCCGCAGAGAGTGCTCTCAAGCGATCTACCACAGCTTCTTCGATAAGCAACTTGTCACCAAGGTCTGCTGCCATTATCGCACGTTCAGTCAGGTAGTCAACAATCTGCTTGATGTTGCTCAAGATACCAGGAATAGCGTCTACATCTGCAGAGGCAGCAGCCAATTCATCGTCAGTGAGATTGGTAGGATTAACACCATCATACTTAGCAAGAATAGCTTCAGCATCCTTCACCTTCGGGTTCGTTGCATACTTGCCGTCAAGCCCAGCAATTTGCGTCTGAGCGTCTCCACACTTCTTCACGAAATTGTTGTAGTTAGCCTTACGCGTAGCCAGCGCATTCTCAGCAGCCTGCAACTTCTTCACCATCGCGTCAACCTCTTCACCGTTTGTGAATCGACCCTTCTGAGCCTCTTCAATAGTTTCAGCCAAAGCATTCTTAGCAGTACCATCATACCTCTCATCTGTTGTATTCAGCAATTCAGATGCAGTATTAATCTCATCATTCAACAGCTTCGTCCAATATGCAGATTCTGATTCAGGCTTAGAAGCAATCTGGAGGTATGTCAACAACCAGCAAGACCAACCAGTATTTCCTTCAAATTCCACAAAGTAGTAACCAGGAGTCTCTACTTCAAACTCATAATGGCTGAGAGGAATGTTCACATCTGGATCAGGAGTTGCATTGCCACCAGGAGTGACATTGTTAACTGTTACTGCAGGAGTAATCTCTTTCTCCTCAAAAATAGCGTTCTTCTTATAAACTTCATCATCCTCATCCCATGCATAGTTAGCAATTCTCACTGCAAATTTATTACCATTAGCGCCATCCCATGCTGCATTGCGGAAATCAAGCGTATAAGCACCTGCTGACAAATAGAGTGCTTCCTTATCAGGATCAATACTTTCTTGATCAGGATCCTCTTTATCAAATGCTGGAAGTTCTCCGTCATAGTCTTCTGCAGCAGTCTGAGCAGCATATTGACCAAATGAAACAGTTCCCTTAGAACCACCACGAGCGCCCCAATAGAGACCGACATTCTTATTGATATTATCACCCGTTACATCACCAGCAGAAAGGCGAGGAGCACCACCGCCATTGTATGGTTTGAAATAGGTACTCTTGCGGTTTCCATTGTCACTCTCACCATAGAAGCCAATAGGAAGATCAGACATTGACAACGAAGTCCAATCTGTCTGGTAAACCACTAATGATGAACCATCACCCTGAGCCTCACCAACCTCGAAGGAAATCTCAGCCTTGATATTCTTCTCTGTGAGCGTTTCATTCTGGAGACCCTCAACTGTAAATACATTGACACCATCTGCCAAATCCTCTGCAGTTACAGGAACGGTAAGGGTCGTGCCATCCAAAGACATAACAGCAGTGAAGTCCTTTTTAGCTTTGCTGTTCTGCAAAGTTGCCTTTGCCTTACTAATGTTAACCTTAGAGGTGAAGGTCAGAGAAATTTCCTTCACATCCTCTGCCAGCAAATTGAAAGAACCATTCACAGGAACAGAACGCTTCACAGTAGGAGTGCCGTAAGCCAAAGCCTCAGCATAAACGTCCTCATCCCAAACTGCTGGCTCATCCTCGAAACCTAACACGGCCACATTGTCACCCGTATCAGCGGTTGGACGCAGAGCAGAAGTGTAAATCAGTTTTGAATCGCCCTTGAAGTTTACAATCACTTCTGAATCTTCATACAATTCCTCACCCACGAACACATAAAGGAAGCCATCAGACTTACCTTCCACATAGTCAACAGGAACGTCTTCGCCATCCTGTGTAACAGTCACACAAGTCTCGTCGAGAGAAATAGTACCGCTGTTTGCCTTAGCCAAATTAGCGATATTGTTGGCATAACCAAAATCGATCTTAATGATCTCAGAGCTGTAGCTTACATCCTTTACAGTTACGTTCTCCTCAACCAAGATATCGTCGAGATAGTAGGTAGCTGGGCTAAACATGTTGGCAATAAAGAAATACATGTCTGGGAAGCGCTCACCAAAAAATTGCCAATAAGTTTGGCCATCACCACCTTCGAAGGGGAAAATTTTGGTTCCCTGATAACTTTGAACGGTAGCGTCAATCACCTCTCTCTTGCAAACGAACACCTGATAAACAATACGCTGCCAATCACCCGTATAGTCCATCGTTTCGCCACTCATCAGTTCTTTGTTCTCTTGGAAGCCATAGTTAGGAATAGACTTATCCAATTCCTCCACACCCTGAGAGAACCACGATGTCATAACTGTAAGATCGCCATTTTTATCTGTGGGATCCACTTTCACCCAGAAAGATACACGGTAAGGAGTCTCTTCCTTCACACCCTCCAGGCCAATCTTGAAGCCTCGATCCCAAGGATTCTGCTTTGAGCCATTATTATCTGCGACGAAGCAGTACTCTCCACTGTGTGGGAAATAATCACACTTCTCATTCCATTCATCACCTTCCTTGTAGTTTACCCAATCACCATAGTAGAAACCAACATCAGGTCCATTCACATTTGTGTTGTCCGCCCACCAACTTGGTCTATCAACCAAAGCTGTGAGCGAATACGGAGTCGTGTAGACGTCATCGCCGTCTTCAAAACCCAACTTAGCAACAACTCTTCTTTGAGCTTGCATAGCAAGGGCACAGAAAAGACCAGCTGCAATCAGTAAGTAAATTCTCTTCATAAAAAATTGTTTTTGGTTAAAATAAATTTGGTAAAATAAATTATTTTGGTAAAGTCGTCATTAAGACAACAAATTCCGCTGCAAAGTTAGGGGAATTGCAAATAATGGATTTATTTCAACGTTACATGTATTTTTCGATAGGTTACAAATACACTAAAATAAGCGCATAAAAAGCATTTTCGTATGTAACAGGAAACAAAATGACCTCGAAAGCCATTTTGCTTTCGAGGTCATATATCTTACTTTAGAAATTAAAAAGGAGAGTTACTTGAACAGCAACTGAGCCATTTCCTTGAGACTGCGACGCCAAGTGAGGAACTCGTGAGCTGTGCCCTCAGACACATAAGAGTAAGCGTTGAAACCTGCAGCCTTGAGGTCCTCTACAGACTTCTTCACGCCGTCAGGATTCTCCTTCGAACCGCAAGAAGTGAAGATGAACTTTGGTTTAGCCTTGCCCTCGAAGTCAGCTGGAGCATAAGTGCCACCGCTGAGGAGTCCGAACCAATCGAATGTCTCAGGACGAGCCAAGGTGATGTTCTTGGTCTCCATACCGCCCATAGACAGGCCAGCCATTGCACGACTTTCCTTCTTGGCGATGGTACGGAAGTGGCTGTCCACGTATGGGATCAGTTCGTCAACAAGCACTGTCTCGAAGTTCTTGTAGTTGAAGCTGCCCAAAGTGCCGAAGCCTGCATCGTTGGTCATACCGTAAGTCATGACGATGATGAATGGCTTAGCCTTGCCCTCTGCAAGGAGGTTATCCATGATGAGACCTGCATGACCTTGGTTGCTCCAAGCGTACTCGTTCTCACCCCAACCATGCTGGAGATAAAGCACTGGATACTTCTTTTTAGGATTCTTCTCATACTCAGCTGGCGTGTAAACGAAGGCGCGACGCTCAGCGTTGGTGCTGGGTGAGTGGAAGAGAATCTCTGTTACATTGCCGTGAGGCACGTTCTTCAAAGCGTAGAAGTCACGGTCATGAGCTGGAATCTCGATACCGCTTTCCCAACGGGTAGAGCCATAGTAGTTGTTTGTACCAGGGTCGTTCACCGTAGCACCATCGATGGTCATGTGGTAGTAGTGGAAACCTTCGTCCATAGGGCCGTCAGTAGTTCCAGTCCAAACACCACCTTCACCCTTCTTGAGCACAGTACCACCAGAACCACCAAGACCGAGGCTGACGATAACCGAACGAGCCTCAGGAGCCTTGATCTGGAAACGAGCATAACCCTGAGAGTTCACCTGAGGATACTCCTGACCAGGCTGGTTGAGTTCGTTGGGTTGGAAATCTTCAAGAGGAGTGGTATTGTCGAGCGCTGGGTCGAAGTTCTTGATAGCATAGTAAACAGACTTTGGACGGAGATTCTCGTCGAATGGCAGTGGGTGATTGTTCACACCTACCCAAGAGTCCTTATCAGACACGTTCCAGAATGTCACGTTGTCGATGATGTCCTTGTACTTACGGTAGAGACGGAACAATTTCACATAGCGGTCGGTCTGCATCGTCACGAGGTGAGCAGGAGCCTGACCGGCCTGACCACGAGAGAACTGGAGCTGACCACCCATTTCCTCATTCAGACGGATGTCAAGCTCAGTAATCTGAATGTGCTTCACCAGCTCAGAGTACTTTTTGATGGCCTCTTCCACCTCAGACTCATCTGGACCGTAAGAGTTGTAGTGACCCTGCATACCGATACCAGTGATAGGCACACCAGCATCCTGCATCTTCTTCACCATGTTGTAGATGCGGTCGCGCTTAGCAGGCTGGAAAGCATTGTAGTCGTTGTAAACGAGGATGGCATTGGGGTCTGCCTCATGAGCGAACTGGAAAGCCTTAGCGATGAACTCATCACCACAGAGTCTGTATGCACGGCTCTCACGGTAAGGGTTCTGCTGACGGCCAAAGCCGCCGAAGCCGCCGCCACCACCGCCGTCAGACATAGCTTCGTTCACCACGTCCCATGCATACACCACATCCTTATAACGATTCACCACCGTATGGATATGTTCACGAAGACGCTCATAGAAGACTTCTTTCGTCACTTCCTTACCGTTCTTGTCGGTAAACATCCAGTCGCAGAACTGAGAGTGCCAGCAAAGGCAGTGACCACGCATCTTGATGCCGTTCTGACGGCAGAAGTTTGCAATGGCGTCAGCATTCTGCCAAGTCCACTCACCCTCACGAGGATGAACAGAGATAGGCTTCATGTCGTTCTCAGCCGTCACACTGTTGTAGTTCTTCTTGATAATCTCCACCGTCTGCGGGTCGTTGATGTTACGCATGTTGACTGCCACACCCACGGTGAAATAACCTTGGTAAGTGTCCTTGTAACCCTTGTCTGGGTTGGTGTCTGGATTGCGTCCGAACTGAGCCGAAGCTGTCAGCGCCAAAGATGCCAGAATCACAGAAAAGATAGTTTTCTTCATCATTGATTAGTTTTTAAATTAATAATGTATTGTCGTAATAACGGAATAACGTAATAACGTGATAACGAAATATCGTGCCAACGCACTTTAGTCCATCAAATCCACAATCACCTGTCCACCAACCTGCTTCGTAGCATAGTAGAAAGCGGCGTAGCGAGTGCCCATGAAAAAGCGACGGTAGTCAAAACGCATCTTATAATCAGCTGTGCCTATCTTCGTGAAGGTCTTTCCGTCTAAACTGTAGTAGAAGTTTGCCGTGTCACGCTTGGGGCTGAAATCACCAAAATCGCCGTCTATACGAAGATAAATCTTTCCGACTTTACCTTTTGGCAGTTTGACTGTCTCAACCTCTTTCACTTCCACGTTCGTGATTTCTTTGGTGTTGTTCGACAGGCTCACACTCTCCTCACTCATGGTTAGACTATACTGACCACCATTTAGTTTAATTGTCATCAGACCAGAATCACCATTAAATGCAGCAAAACCTACACAATCGCCATCTTTCATCTTTCGAGCATCAATGCAAATAGTGTCAGAACAGGTAGGTCCCCATGTGCGCCAAGTCAGCGTATTACGAGCATCAAAGATATTTTTGCACAGTTCTGAAGTCTTCAAAACCACACCACCATTGCCAAACGGAGCGATGGCACGATAAGTGGCTGGATCGCGTGGAAATTGACCGAATTGTACACTTTCACCCTTCTTGGGCAGAGCAGCAATATCAGCCTTGATATAATTGTGGTTCCATTGGTAGTCTTTTTCAATCACCGCATAAGCTGGTTCTTTGTGGCATTCGCAGTTACCTTCAAGAGCCACTGTCTCAGGAATGATCAGGTCGCCATTCGTGCCCAACAAAGGCCAACCGTCAATCCAAGAACAAGGCTCAACGGTGAGCACACGACCCACACCATCACGATCCTGGAACATGATACCATACCATTCACCATGCTTGCCATCGACAATCGTACCTTGACCCGCAAAGTTGAAGCCTCCTAATTTGCTCTTCAACATCACCTTTGAATCGTACGGGCCTTCGATGTTCTTGCTGCGATAGCAAATCTCCTGACGACCAGTGTTGGGCCAAGAGATGCAGAGCAGGTAGTACATACCGTCATGCTTGATGACACGGCTACCCTCATGCAGGCCAGAAGGTTTTCCCCTCAGTTCCAGCTTCTTGCGGATACCACCGGGCTTCTCTGCTGTGAGGTCGGCGGTCAGTTCCACAAGGTTGATGTCGCCACTACCTGAGAACACATACACACGGTCGTCATCGTCGAAGAAGAGCGAGGAATCGTGGTATGCTGGCAGACGGCTATGGAGTTTCCATCCCTTGGCAGGGTCATCCGTCTTGAAAACCATTGACTTGTGAGGGTCATCGTTGGCCACGAAGAGTGCCCAGAACGTGCCCTTATGGTAACGCAAGGTCGTTGCCCACTGACCACGACCATACACCGTTCCCTCTTTAAGGTCATAACGAGGGGTATCCTTAATCTCATCGAAGAGGTAAGAGATTGTCTCCCAATGCACTAAATCTGTACTTCGCATGATAGGAGCACCTGGGAACAGATGCATCGTGGTGGTGACCAGATAGTAGTAGTCACCTACACGAATGATGTCCGGATCAGGTACATCTGTCCACATAAACGGGTTCTTGACTAACATTTGTGGCTGTGATGAGGCATTTTGTGCCTCAGAAGTGCCTTGTGTTTGTGCCGAAATGATGGCAACAACAAAAAAACTAATAGCAAAAAGTAATTTTCTCATACATATATTGGTTTTAGAATTGGCATTTTGTGCAAAGGTACGGAAAAAACACCGACATTTTTTATAATGGCGTTGCATAATGTTTGTTTTTTGTAACATTTTGTGCGTATTTTGCCAAAAAAAAGGGAAAAAAGCACCTTGTAACCCCTTATGAAAAAGTTGAAACATGGCAGAAAGCCTATCTCGTAAAAAGTCCGTAACTTTGCACCAGAAAAATTGATAATAAATAGGTTAGTAAAAAAAGTTTAGTATTCAAATGTGGGAATCTTCTTCGTGAGAAGGGGATTCTCTTTTTTAAAAAACAGCACCGACATGATTGCCGGTGCTGTCACTTTCTATCAATTGATGAAGTAGTTCTTGGTCTGTCCTTGGTACGTAGCCTTCACGACGGCTCGGCCGTTGGAAACGCTACCAATCTGGAAAGTCACACCAGGATCATTGGCAGTAGCCTTAATGACAGAGTTATCCGTAAGTGGCGCGTATGCCTGATAATTGTTGACCATCATGAAGCCATTGTCGTTGGTTGAGAACATGGGTGCTGCAGGCAGTTTGATTTCCTTGCCATCAACGGTGATGGTCACAGTTGGCACAAGAGGAGCAGGTGCACCTACACCCTTTGCGAAGCTGATTCCGTGAAGGTCGAAAAGACCCTGTGGACGCTGCTGACCCTGCTGCTGTCTGCCGCCGCCAAACTGAGGACGACCCTGTGGCTGTTCTGGCTGCTTGATTTCATCGCCTTCCACCACGAGATAGATGGCATGCTTACCTGTAAGTCCCTCGACTCCTGGAACATCACAATAAACCATACCTGCCGTCTGAGGAGCTGAAGCGGGAACATCAATCACACCAATTTCCTGTCCCTTCCAAGGATCATCCAACTTAACGTGAATCTTGAAGGCACCCTTACCACTGGGTGTCAGACTGAGATTGATTGTGGTATTGTCGCCCTTCTTCGTACCTGCAAATGCCTTCACACCCTTGGTGGCCTGAGCCAAACCGCCAAAACCGAAGTATTTGAAGCCGATGATACCACCGTTCTGAATGCCAGCAAGATCCATGGAGTTGTTCCACACGTCGTGGTTGTCCTGCATCCACTGACCGCTGTTAGGACCATACATAAAACAAGCCAAACCTGCAGAATAGTAAGCATATGGAGGCAGACCAAAAATCTGGAAGCCTTCACTCGTCACCTCTGCACCCGTGTATTCGTTACCGTCACTGGCCTTTGCCGTCCATTCGTTATTCTTGGTGTAAGGATCATATCCGACGATGCGCACCTTGCCGCCATCAGCCACAGATTTCTTGTCCCATACAATCTTGACAGGAGCCACCATTGCCTGACGTGCATTGCCGAAGCCACGTGGAGGACGGTGATAGAATACATACCACTGGCCATTGATTTCCTGCAAAGAGCCGTGCGTATTGTGACCTGCGTTGGTCGTAATGAGCTTAGAACCATCCTCATTCACCACAACACCACGAGAATCCACCAACACGCCACCAGAACGCCAAGGACCCAGTGGTGAGTCACCGTATGCATAGCGAAGAGCAGAGTTGGTGTTACCCAAGCCGTATTCCTTACCGCTATAGCCAGAAAACACCATCACATATTTGTTACCCACTTGACGGATAGAAGAGGCCTCGAAGAAATTGAAATCGAGCGGGTTCTGTCCCTTGTAGAGAGCCTTGTACTCGCTACCAGCTCTGTCGAGCAGACGACCGTCAGCGCTGCTGGCTGGGATGAAGGGATCAATGGGTTCCGTGCCCTGACGCTTGCTATACATAGTGTTCTGGTCAAGTTCAACAGCCGTAGAATGCTGGAAACCATAGAACACGTATGCACGATAACCCTTGTCGTAGTCAGGGTCTTTCTTGTCGGTGATGTTCTCGATGAACACAGAGGGGTCGAAGTCGATAAGTGAGCCCTCCACACACTGACGACCATCAGGCGTCAAGTTGACAGGGGTGAAAGGACCATCAGGACGGTCACCCTTACATACCATCGGAGTACGACGCCAGCCACGAGAGTGGGGATAGAGCCAATAGGTCTTCTTACCTGTCGTCTTGTCCTTCACCTCCACGAGGTCAGGGGCATACATGGTGTCCCATCTGCCATCCACATAGTGAGAGAAGATAGGCCCTTCGTCGCGCCACTGGCTGAGGTCTTCCACTGGGGCAGACCACATGCGCACATCATTGCCACAATAAGCGGTGTAAGTCACGTCGTGCGAACCAATGATGTAGGCACGATACTTGCCTGGATTGTCTGGATCTTCGAAGACGCGAGGCTCACCATCTGGCAAGTGCTCCCACAAAGGGAGATACGGGTTCTGTGCATTCACTGTGAGCGCACAGAACGAGAGAATCGCAAAAAAGATTTTCTTCATAAACTAAATTATTAATTGTTTTTTATTGATAAGAACTATATTCTTTATAGGAACTATAGGCACTATAGGGTCTATAAAAATCAATGACTCAAAGCCACGACTTCGCCAGCCTTAACCGCCACTTCATACTCGTTCACGCCATCGTGGGTGCTCACAAGTTGGAGTCCCTTTCCAGTGAGGGCATCCTTGCAACGCACACGGAGGGTGCCATCCTGCTGTGCTTTGATAGTCGCCATCTTGAGTGTGCCGTTTGCCCATGCTTCACTGACTTCATAACCACCGCGAGCACGGAGGCCACTCACGCTACCCTCTTTCCATGCATCAGGAAGAGCAGGCAAAAGATGGATGGCTGGATGCTCTACCGTGATGGGGTCACTCTGCATCAGCATTTCGGCGATACCGGCAGTAACACCAAAGTTTCCGTCAATCTGGAATGGTGGGTGCGCATCAAAGAGGTTGGGGAAGGTGCGTCCGTTGGGGTATTCACGCTCCCGACCCTCATTGGGCAGCAGACGGAGCATGTTGCTGATGATCGTGAAGGCATGGTTACCATCGAGCATACGCGCCCAGAAGTTGGTCTTCCAGCCGAGACTCCAACCCGTCGCCTGGTCACCACGCTGATTCAGGGTTACACCTGCCGCCTTCCAAAGTTCTGGCGTCGTGTAGGGAGAAATCTGATTGGATGGATACAGACCGTAAAGATGGGAAATGTGACGGTGCTGGTCACGGGGATCATCAAGATCTTCACGCCACTCCTGCAGCTGTCCATACTGTCCCACCTTCATCGGCGGAATCATAGGAATGGCTCTCATTAGTTTCTTTTGGAAATCAGCATCTTCATCCAACACCTGAGCCGCAGCCAAAGCCTGTGTCAGTACATCACGAACAATCTGGTTGTCCATCGTACATGCGGCACAAATGGTCGATTGCTTACCTACACCTCCATGTTCAGGAGACGTGCTGGGCACAACAAGCAGTTCACCGTCACGTTCCACCATGAAATCGAGGTAGAACTCAGCGGCTCCCTTCATCACGGGATAGTATTCACGCAGGAAATCCTTGTCGAGCGTATATTGATAGTGCTCCCACAAATGGGTGGTCAACCAACCACCACCATTGGGGAACATACCCCATGTGGCACCATCGATAGGACCGGCAATACGCCAAAGGTCTGTGTTATGATGTGCCACCCAACCACGACAGCCGTACATCACACGAGCAGTCTCTTTACCCGTCTCGCTAAGGTCTCTTGTCATGGTGAAGAGAGGTTCTGCGGTTTCTGAGATGTTGCACACCTCAGCAGGCCAATAATTCATCTCTGCATTGATGTTGATAGTGTATTTCGAATCCCAAGGAGCATTGCGCTTGTCGTTCCACACGCCCTGCAAGTTGGCAGCCTGTCCACCCTTCTGCGATGAAGAGATGAGCAAGTAACGGCCATAGTTGAAGAGCAGTGCCACCATACCCATATCGGTGCTGTTATAGAACTTATCCAAACGCTGATTGGTGGGTAGTTGAGCGTTAGCATTACTGCTCAGGTTCAACTTTACACGGTTGTATTGTTTCTGGTATTCAGTCTGATGACGTTTCAAGAGTTGGTCAAACTTCATGACTTCGGCTGCTGCCAGAAACTGTTCGTTCTTTTGGGCGGCATCACCTGACACATCATGATAATTCACGAAATTGGTGGCAGCGGAGATGTAGAGCGTCGCTTCTGTTGCACCTTCCACCTTGATAGTCTCGCCCTCCACCTTCACGGTACCATCAGCTTTCACGTCGGTTCGGCACTGAGCAGTCAGAGCAGCAGGAATCCCTTCCTGTTCCACACCCTGAATGGTGGCAATCAGCATCTTGCCTTCAGCCTTCACTGTCAAGGGGAACTGGCACTTGTGCGAAGCCACAAAATTCAACGCACCCTTCTTGCTGGCCTTCACATTCACCACCACTACACCGTCTGCTAACGAAGCGATGACACGGCGGGTGTATTTCACATTATTATATATATAAGATGTCGTGTTGGTGGCGGTCTGCAAGTCCAATTCACGCACATAGTCCGTCACATCCTTGTGACCAAATGCCAGATTCAAGCTTCCCACCGTCAGGAAACGCATGCCATGAGGGCCTTTAATGAATTCCTTGTTAATCAGGTTTTCTGCTTCCCGTTCCTTACCGTCAAAAATGAGGTTGCGCACCTCGGTCAGATATTGCAGCGAGGTGGTGCTGTTGTTGTTGTGAGGGCCTCCACTCCAAAAGGTTTCCTCATTCAGTTGGATTTCTTCGGTTTCCGTACCGCCATACACCATAGCACCCATGCGGGAGTTGCCCAAAGGCAGGGCTTCAAGCCATACGGTGGCTGGACGGTCATACCATAACCGCTGGTCGTTGTCTGGTTGCACACTTGCTTTGGCAAAGAGCGAGAAACTCGCACACAAAAGGGTCGTCAAAACCCATAGTCCATTGTAATTCTTTTTCATTTTGTGTTATTGATAGGTTATCTTTTGTATCATTTGTCCCGGGTCACCTATGATGAAAGACAAGGTGTGGCGCTTCTTGCTGCGATCCAACGGCAACGTCACCAAGAATTCCTTTCGGTTTTCAATCACCTGCAATTTCCAGCTCCAACCCCACTCCTCAAACTGATTCTCGCACACCACTGGCTGACAGCTGTCCACACTAACGCCAAAACGGTTGCTGCAATCGGTGGCAATGGGCCAGAAGGGCACTGCTGAAATGCAGAGTGTGATGGAATCACCACTAAGCGAACTATTCTCAATCGTCAAGTCAATGTGTTCAGAAGAAAGGGTGGTCGGATCCTGCACCTTGTCCAAAGGTTCACCCAACTGCAAAGAAAGCCAGTCGGTGCCGATTCCCTCAATGAGACGGAACGGTTTTACAGCCTTCACCTTGTTCATATTCAATTTATTGGAAAACTCCGTTCTCTCCTGATTTCTCGGCAAACGGTATGCTGTTGTGGAAGCCTTGACGAGTTCAGGCATTTGATCATATTTCGCTGTGTAGCCGGGAGGAATCTGCGAAATCATCTGATTCCACTTGCCGCCCAACTGTGTATTATATTCGTAAGTCAAGGCATTGATGCTGTCAAACGCAGCCCTCGCCTCTTGTGCCGCATCCTCGCTACCTGTCTCATGGTTTCGCTGTGCCATCAAAAACTTACGGTTCATCTGATAGGCGCCCTTCACCGAATAGCCCAACATCTCAAAAAATGCAGGACGATACACAATCGGAAGACGCTTCTGGATAGCATCTACACGGTCGCTGATTGCCTTATAGTCAGCCAAACGCTGTTGCGCTGTCCCAGTCTCGAAGGAGAAATCCGTATCATGCAAACGGCTGTTTTCGTTGTTGTCCCACTCAAACTCATAGCCCATAAACTCGGGCTTACGTTGCCAAGACAAACGGTAATAATGGTCGAGAATCCACTGGAAGTCCTGCTCATATTGCTTGCCAAAGATAGAGGCCAACCATTGTGCTTGACAATGGTTAGCGTGTTCATAGGAGAAGGCAGACAAGTCCCAAGCCATATCGAAGAACTGTTGCATCTCCAACTCCATCGGCTTGATGTCGCCTACATTCAGGAGCCAGTATCGGTCAGCACCCGCATCATACGCCTTCTTCAACTCCTCATACATCAACACAGGAGCTGTCGTGGAGATCCATAGATTGTCGTGAGGAACGCCCAAATAACTCAAGTGATAATAAACGCCTGACCCTCCTTTACGCTGACGCTCTGCTTCGTTCGACACACGCTTCATATAACCATAATTGTCATCAGGCCATACCAACGTGATATCCTCAGGTACCTTGAGCCCAGCATCATAGATGTCAAGCGTTTCCTTGTAAGGCACAAAAATCTGTGGAATCTCTGTGGCAGACTTTTTCTTATGTGTTTCCAAAATTTGACGCTGGTCTGCCATCACCTGTTCCAGTGTGCGTGCCCTCACCTTCGGATCGGTCGAACCCTTCATGGCCTCATCATGCAGACCGCGCATACCCATTGTGTAGATATTGTCATACTGTGCGGTTTCACGGATGCGGTCATCCAATTTCTTCCAGATCGTTTCCTTATTCGTCAGGTAGTTCCACTCGCCATCTCGTTCCTTGCTCCATTCGGAAGGAGCGGCATTGTTGAAAAGCAAGGGCTCACAGTGGCTGGTCGTAATCATAATCCCCCACTCTGCCGCCTTCACCTGACTCTCAGGATGACTGTAGAACGCCCCTGTGCAGGTGTGCATGGCTGGAGCTAACATATTGGCTTTCAAACGCAGCAGCAGTTCGCACACCTTATCATAAGTCTTGGGACCAATGTCACCCAGATCTTTCTCAAAAGTCTTCTCTGCCCACGTTTTCAAGCCCCAATCCTCATCGTTAATAAAGATACCACGGTACTTGATAGTGGGCGATTTTGATATATAGTTTTCGGAATAATTAAGTATACTCTTCTTTGCCACCGGCACATCAGCGAACCAATACCAAGGACTCACCCCTATCTTCTCACTCACATGCAACGCACCATACGCCGCCCCACGAGCGTCACTGCCCACAATCATCAAACAATTTCCACGAGTCACAATCTTGTAGCGTTCCCAACAGCCCTTGATGTCGCTCACATCCACACCCAACGAAGCAGGCAGATGATCCACCGTAGCAATGATAATCGTTGAGCGTTTAGAATCGAGCACAGAACGGTTAAGGTTATCGTTAAGGTTAAGGTTAAAGTTATCGTTAACGTCATTCTTCACCCCTGTCACCCTTTCTATATCTTCACTCAGCACCACACCTATCTTCTTCACCAATGCGGGTTCTCCCTCAGGCACCACAATGCGACATTGCTTCAAATCGACTGCGTCCGCCGACAAGAAGCAACAAAATATGCTCAACAAACAGCAACAGATTTTCTTCATTCTCTCTCGATTCTTAGTGGTTTTGATACAGGAATGCCCAATCGTTTGCAAAATTACGCATTTCTTTCCAAAGCGGCGACACACTTACGTATCTTTTATTTCAAACTTTGTAACATTTCTCAGATTTATTGTCTCAAATTATCTGATCAATACTTTTTTCCCATTATAGATATAGATGCCAGATGTCGGATTTGTCACTTCCTGGCCTTGCAGCGTGTAGTATTTGTTAGTTGAAAATGGAGAGTCGGATGTGGAGTGTAGAGTCTCGATAGCAGTGGCCACATAACTGTTGGCCGTCAAACTTAATTGACCTAAAATACAATCACTCCACTCCACATCTGCAGTATAGAGCGCAATCACATAGTCACCTTGTTCTGCGACGTCAAACTCAAAAACCTGCTGTTGAACAGTACCGAAACTGTTGGAGGCCGTGTTGCCGATATTCACAGTCGGCGTATAGGTCTGCTTGGCAACACTCACACTACCTGTACGCTTCTCAACATTCAGTTCCACGGTGCCGAAATCCGACATGTTCCAATTGCAAATCTTGTATTTCATCGTATAATGGCCAGGAGTCAGATGAAGCGTCGTACCGCTGTCATTCAGTCCGTATTTGGCCCAACCCTGATGAGTCCGTCCTGCAATATTACGGAAATAAAGTCCATAATTCAGGCCACGCGGTGAACCCGTAAACTGCAAGACACGAGCTCCCTGCGTGTATCCGCTGTTATACCCAATGCGACGTTCATTTCCGTCATAGGTGGTCCAGCCTGCAGGCAAGATGCCTCCTGCAGTGAAATCCAACGAGGCCGTGAGCGTCGTTGGTGCCTGCAGCGTCACGCTAATGGAGGAGGTGCCTGTTTCACCGTCATTATCGGTGGCCACCACTTTCAATGTATGCTTCCCAGTCTTGGTACTCGCCAACGTCGCTTGGTAGGGCTTGGCTGTACAGGTGGCTATCAGCGTTGAGCCATCGTAGAATTCCACCTTTTCAATGGTTCCGTTCGGATCGTCCGCTGTAGCAGTGATGGAGATCTCTGGAAACGTGGCTTCACCTCTGGGAGCGAAACTGATGTACTTCACTCCGTTTTTAGGTGTTGTAATCTTCACGTTGGGGGTGGTCTTGTTGAGCGAATACTTCTTACAGAAGTTCCAAATCTCCTTGCCGGTATATACCTGAGGCTCTTTGCAGATCCAATGACCCTTGTCTTTCAACTCCAGCAACTTAACTTCAACGCCGTCGTTGCCTGGTCCCCATGTATGCATCTTGGCGCCACTAAAACCGTTGTATCGATCCACAACTTTGTCTTGCGTCGAACAGCCGTTATGGTTAATCCACGGGTTGAGCGCAGGCTGTACCCCTCCGAAATTATCAGCTGTTCCTTGAATATGCAACAAGGGAATCGGGCGCAAGCCTGCTGCAGGTGTAATGACCGCAGGGCCGCTGCAGGACACAAAAGCCGCAATTTGATCGGCCATCTTGTTGATAGCGTTGTACGTCAACATGCCGCCCATGGAAAAGCCACCGAGATAGACACGATTACGGTCTATCTTGTACCGCGTCACCATTTTCTCGATAATGGCCTTGATGAAGTTGATGTCACGGTTGCCACCAGTATCCCACGCTCTGTCAATACCATTAGGGAAGACCACGACAAACTTGGCAGTATCGCACACAGACTCCATACTCACTGTCTCATTCTTGAACTCATTGTTCTGCATCCAGTTCGCATCTTGGTTATAACCATGACAGAAGATGAGCAATGGACGGTTCTCGCCAAGATTGTTTGGTGCATAGACATTATATGAACGGTTGAGCCCATCCACAGTGATGTTATCTGCCTTCATGGGCAGGATTCCTGCTGTCAGCAAGAGAAGTAAAAGAATTGTCTGTTTCATGTGATGATATTATTGAGGAAATTAGGTAATTATTTGATATAGACTTTTCTGCCGTTGTAGATGTAGATGCCACAGGTCGGATGCTCCACTTCCTGACCTTGCAGCGTATAGTACTTGCCAGTAGACAGGTGTTGGTTGTATGCTGCAGGTTGAGCATCGGGAGTCTGAATGGCCAACACGTCCTCAGACGGAACGAGATAGGCATCCTTCAGATTAAGCGTCTGGTTCCAATCGACTTTCAAGGCATGGAGATGAACAAAGTCATCTACACGATTTTCCCTGTCGGTTGTCTGCATGTTACGCAGATCTTCCAATGGAATGACGATAGCTCCCAACTCAGCATCCCAATAGGGATCTCCGTTGTTGAAGGAGACGACAATCTGTTTCCAAGAACCATGCGGCACAAGGCGATTGGCAAGGATGCGGAGTCCGACTCCCGAACCATGCAGTACCAATTTATCATACTCGCTGATGTCAGCATACTGATTGTGGTCCACATTGACAAAGCCAGCCACGGCCTTGCCGCCTCCTGTATTCTGGTTCATGCTCCAATTCACGGTCACTTCCTTGTCAAGCGGCTGCGCATCAGCATCAACGCCGTCCCATTCGTGAAACATGGATTGAGCCAGTGCTATCCAACCATCTGAAGGCTCGAACTCATCGACGTTGACAAGGCTCACAATGCTGTTGAGCACACGCCCCGTCCGTACAGGAAAGTACTGGGTGAGCAGTCGATTGCGCTCTTTCTGGTAAGTTTCATCTACCGTATAGAGGTTTCCTCTTGACTGATAAGGATGTACGTCGCGACGATAATCGCCCCAACGGGCAGCCTCATCATAGAGGGCAAGAGAGATGGTGTTGTAGAGACTATCGAACACAGCTACAGCACTCTCTTCCCCCAACAGACCGTCTTCCGCCAGCACCACTTTGGCGCGTTTCAGGTAACGACGGGCAAACTTATCATTTCTCAGGAGATTCTGGAAGATGCCTGTAGGAAAATTGCTTCCGTTGTTCTTGTTCAGTACGTTCTCATTGGGATTGTCAAGCAGTAGTTCTGAATCCCAGCATAGGAAACGAAAGCCCTGACTTTCCGCACCACGACGGCGGATGGCATACCAGTTATGATGATCCCAATCAGTATTGCCACCATACTGATTGATCAGCATGTAATCAATAAAGGCATCAATATCCAACAGTGGCTCCAAATCAGGGTCGTCGTTGCCATCAGCATCCTTACCCTGCAATTGGTAATAAAAGATGTCGTCAGATGCCTGTTTGGCGGTCTGCACCATCTGTTCCCATGCCTCCATGTCACCTTCTGCGGCTTCGAGGTGATTGCCCCCGTCTTCCTCTATCTTGATAACATCGATGTCGGGTTTCGAACCACCAAGATGGTCTTTACCAAACTGGGCATCCACACGTTCAGCAATGTTGTAAAGACCCCAATACATACCATTCAAGAAGACATGAACATAAAGTGCATTCACACTCGTCCACCCCATTTTGCGCTGCATACGGCGTGCCCACACATCACGAGTGTACTGTGCCTTCTGGCGGTTCGATTCTGACCAGTGCTGCCAAGCATTGCCAAAGTGACAACGCAAGACTAATTGGTCGAACGTGGCTGGTTCATCCTCACCGAAGAGAGGATATTGAAGATTCTTCTGTCCATACAATTTCTTGAAGACCAGACGGAAGGAGTGCTTCGGGTTCTTCTCCGCCAGGCGTCCATGCCCTCCATGCAAACGAAGACCACAAGTTGCGGAAAAGTCAAGGGAGTGGAGGATCGGGAGTTGAGGGTTGAGGGTTGAGAGTTGGGAGGGCATGAAGAGTTCCACACTGGCGGGGCGTGTCCATCCATGTCCTGTGTTATCGCCCACTGGAGGACCCGTGAATATGTAAATGCCGCCAGTCTCATCATCGTTCTCGTGACTGAAGAGGTTGTCTTTATCGGTGACAATACTCAAGACTGGCAATGAGAGGAAGCCCTCTTTGATTTTTTCTGCCAAAACGGGATCAGAAGTCATGTCTAAGTCCATCCCATAATCAGCGGGAGCAATGCCTGAGATGTTGGTGTATTTACCCCATGTGTCTGGATAGCCCTCGGGCGTATCGGGCTGGTTAAGCACATCATCCAGAAAAAGATAGGTCACTGTAGAAATGGGCGTCACGGCCTCACCGTTCATCCATACAGCAGCGCGCAAAACAGTGTTGCCCTCAATATACAAAGGATGTGTATATTCGTAGCTGGCATCGGTTGGTTCGCTACTATCCAACGTATAACGAATGGACGCCGTCTGAGGCAACTTGACATCACACGCAAGTTCAATGGTAAAAGGTTGGTCATAGAAACCGTGCGGCTGACTGAACAAAACAGACTGCGCCACAGCACAAACCATGAGAGCCTCAATTAGGCAAAAACTCAGGAAAGTGAAAAGATGAATACGTCTCATGCGTTAGGTTTGGAAATTAGGTTTCTATTTGGTTGCAAAGTTAGGCAAAAATCGTGTTCAAGGGTTTGGCTCACGTTTCTTTTCCCTTTCATTAGGTTACAAACTTCAAATACCAAACATCATTACTTGCCATCATGAAACAAAAAAGGAAGGATGCGCATCACTGCGTTCCCTTCCTCAAAAACAATCACTCTTATTCAATAACGTAAAAGAAATATAAATATAAATTCGCCGTGTTCTGTGTTCTGAAGTGTTATACTATTGTATTATTTACTTATTTATTCACTCTAATCGTTCTACCCTGATGGACATAGTAACCAGGAGCGGTAGGTGTTCCGTCCGTCTGTGCGCCACTCATCGACACCCAACGATCAGACTTCTTACTCTGCTGTTGGATCGGCTCAATGTCTGCCGTCTGATTCTCCGAGGCCTGTGCCTTGCGCTGCGGCTTGGCTTCAGCACCTTGCTTTGGACGTGGAGGGAATTTGGGCTTGCCCTTTTGCATCCGACGCATACGCTCATCCTTCATACGCTGTAAGTGCATCTTCTCCAATCGCTGCATTTGTTCGTATTGCTGCTGGGTGAGAACAGTCAAGAAACGCTTGTAGTAGGCCTCCTCCACATCAATGGTAGCACGACTGCGGGCAAAACGGTTTGTCGTCATCTGCTCCAACTCCTTTTCAGAAGGACGCTGAGGCTTGACAGCTTGCTTATCTTTAGGAGGACAAGGCTTAGCATATTTGTTCCATACCTGCTTGAGTTCCTTGCGGTAATCCACATAAATAGGAACAAACTTGGAAGTCTTTGCCTCATCCAATTCCAGATGGCGAGCCATCCTGGTAGCTACCTCCTGAGACAACTGCTCTTCGGACATTTTCTGAGGTTTTTTGTCACATTGTGACTGTGCCATCAGCGTACTGCCTGCCATTGTCAGAAACGCCACTGCTA
>JAFXVS010000031.1 GCA_017534815.1 Bacteroidaceae bacterium
ATATCTATGGTGATTATATGCAATTGCCAGATTTGGATAAGTTGGCACCTCATGTGGCGCAGTTGGAGATTTACGATTGAGAAATAATATCAATATCAATAAAAAAAGGCCGGCAGACTGCCGACCTTTTAATATGTGTCAATGATTGATTAGAAAGTCCAACCGAGCTTGAGAGCTGGGCTAGTAAAGAATTTGATTTTGTTGCCGCTAGTCTTTGGATCACGCTTAACCCAATTTTCGCCATCGAATTCTTCATACTTGTTCTTGTTGTAATGGGTGTAGCCCAAACCAAGTTCTGCACCGATAAAAAGCTTTTTGTAAATGTAGAAATTAATACCAGTGAATACATCTACACCAAATGTAGTCTCACCACCATATACTTTATGACCACCTTCCTTTTTAGTGGAAGTGCCAAAACCTGCCTCGACACCTGCGAAGAGGTCAACACGATCGTAAGTCTTAAAGTGATTTTCGTAACCTACGTTGAAGCCAAATGCAAAATCAGAGTTCTTAACATCATTTGACTTACCAGAGTCAGAAGAGAGGTCCAAACGAACACGGATAGCGTCCTTGTCAGTGAAGAAGTAAGTACCGTTAACACCAATACCATTGGCAAACATTTCATTGCCACCGTTGTTGAATGGACGGAACTCGATTGAAGTCTGGATGTCACCCTTTTCTGCAACATACTGTGCGTTAGCTGTAGTGAAGCCAAGAACTGCGATAGCAGCGATTAACAACTTTTTCATAATTTTTCTCGTTTTAATCAATTAGTTTTTCCTACTCTATTAACAATGTCATTCTGAGGTTTTCGGATTCCCCTCTATGTAGATGACGATGCAAAGATATGGTCTTTTTACATATCGACCAACACTTTTTAACAAAAAACACCCATATAGGACAATAATAGATACAAAAAGGACAAAATATGCAAAAAAAGCTAAAGATTTTTGGTTCTTTACTCACTTAATCGTACCGTTAAATAAGGTAGGCTGCATCTCAACAATAAAAATAAACGTGATTTTATTTTGTATTGTCTTCAATTTGCACTACCTTTGCAACGCTTTTAACATTGAATTATGGGAGATAGCAGCGAATATAAGTACTTAACGAAGATTGATTACCCTGTTGATCTGCGCAAATTGAAGGTGGAGGAATTGCCTGCAGTATGTGATGAGTTAAGGCGTGACATCATAGAGGAACTGGCAATGAATCCAGGTCATCTGGCTTCAAGCCTTGGAGTGGTGGAACTGACAGTCGCATTGCATTATGTGTTTAATACACCTTACGATCGCATCGTGTGGGATGTGGGACATCAGGCATACGGACATAAGATTTTGACGGGAAGACGTGACCGTTTCTGCACGAATCGTAAACTGAATGGTCTGAAACCTTTCCCTCATCCTGATGAAAGCGAGTACGACACCTTCTGTTGCGGTCATGCAAGCAATTCTATCTCTGCAGCATTGGGTATGGCAGTCGCTGCCAAACTCAAGGGTGAGGACAGGAAGGTGGTGGCAGTGATTGGTGATGGTGCAATGAGCGGAGGATTGGCTTTCGAAGGCATCAACAACACGGCGAGCACGCCTAACGACATGTTGATTATCCTCAACGACAACAATATGTCGATTGACCGTAGTGTGGGGGGCATGAGAAAGTACCTCTTGCAGTTGACGACAAACACCACATATAATAATATAAGGTATAAGCTTTCGCAGAAGTTGTTTGGTTGGGGCATCCTGAATGAGAAACGTCGTAGAGGACTCATCCGTTTCAGCAACAGCTTAAAGTCTGTCCTGTCGCGCCAGAAGAATATCTTTGAGGGCATGGACATCCGATACTTTGGACCAGCCGAAGGAAACAACGTGGTGGAATTGGTGCGTATCCTACAAGTCATCAAGGACATGAAGGGTCCCAAACTGCTCTACATCCACACGACGAAGGGTTATGGGTATGCGCCAGCTGAGGAGGATGCGACCATCTGGCATGCACCGGGCAAGTTTGACCCTGATACGGGTGAACGCATTGTGAAGAACGATGGCAAGCCCCATCCGCCGAAGTTTCAGGAGGTGTTTGGCAAGACGCTGCTTGAGTTGGCACAGAAGAATCCGAAGATAGTAGGTGTCACTCCTGCGATGCCGACAGGTTGTTCGATGAACATCATGATGAATGCGATGCCCAACCGGGTGTTTGACGTGGGCATAGCTGAAGGACATGCGGTGACATTCTCTGGTGGTATGGCAAAGGATGGTCTGATGCCGTTCTGCAACATCTATTCGTCTTTCATGCAGCGTGCCTACGACAATATCATTCACGATGCGGCGACGATGCGGCTGAATATGGTGCTGTGTCTGGATCGCGCAGGATTGGTGGGTGAGGATGGTTCGACCCATCATGGAGCATTCGACTTGGCATTCTTACGTCCAATCCCCAACCTGACCATCGCGTCGCCCTACAACGAGATGGAGTTGCGCCGACTCATGTACACGGCACAGTTGCCCGACAAAGGTGTGTTTGTCATCCGTTATCCTCGTGGCAGGGGCAATACGGTGGATTGGGTGTGTGAACTGGAGGAGGTGCCGGTTGGCAAGGGGCGAAAACTGAAGGATGGCAAGGACATCGCCGTGTTGAGTCTTGGTCCTATTGGTGTGGAGGCAGAGAAAGCGATTGCCATTGCGGAATTGAGGTCGTTGAACGAGCATCCAGAGGCTCCTTTGGATATCGCTCATTATGATATGCGGTTCTTGAAACCGTTGGATGAGGAGATTCTGCATGAGGTGGGTAAGAACTTCAAGAAGGTGGTGACGGTGGAAGATGGCGTGATTTCAGGAGGATTGGGCAGTGCGGTGTTGGAGTTCTTTGCCGACAATGTCTATGAAGTGGAAGTGAAACGTATTGGCATCCCCAACAAGTTTGTGATGCATGGCACAGTGCCTGAGTTGCAACAAATATGTGGAATGGATGCCCAGAGCATAGCGGAGGTGCTCTCAACCCTAAACTCTCAACCCTAAACTCTCAACTTGATTATGAAGATCGTGATTGTTGGTGCAGGTGCCGTGGGCACACATTTGGCGCGCATGCTGTCGAACGACCGTCAGGATGTGGTGCTGATTGATGCTGACGAAAACAAACTCTTTCGTCTGGGCAGCGAACTGGACATTATGACGTTGGTTCGTCAACCGTCTTCCATCGAAGGTATGAAGGATGCGGAGGTGAATCATGCCGACCTGTTCATTGCTGTCACACCCAACGAAAGCGAAAACTTAGCTTGCGCCATGCTGGCGAAGCAGTTGGGAGCCAAGAAGACGGTGGCACGTGTCGATAACTATGAATACATGAAGCCTGAGAATCTGGAGCTCTTCAAGAAGATGGGCATTGAGTCGCTGATTTATCCAGAACTGTTGGCGGCTGAGGACATCAAGGCAAGTTCGCGCTACAGTTGGGTGCGTCAGATGTGGGAGTTCAACAATGGCGAACTGCTCCTGCTCAGCGTGAAGATGCACGATGCCAACCCTATCGGCGAGAAAGAAATCAGCAATAAGGACAATCAGTTGGTGGGACACACCTTGAAGGAAATCGGTCTGACACATGCGCACAACTTCCATGTGGTGGCCATCAAACGTGATGGCGAGACCATCAGCCCTTCTGGCGATGAAAAGATTCTGCCGCGTGATTTGGTGTTCTTCATGACCACGAAGGAGAACCTGGCTGAGATTCGGCATTTGACAGGCAAGGATGATTATCCTGCCATCAAGAACAGTCTGTTGATTGGTGGGGGTAAGTTGTCGGTGAGAGCCACTTGGAAGTTGGCTTCCATCCACGATGGCATCAAGTTGGTGGAACCCGACCGCAAGCGGACAGAGGAACTTCAGTCGCTTGTGTCGCCCAAGACGATGATTCTGGAGGGTGAGGGTTACGATATGGATTTGCTGAATGATGAGGGTTATGGCAATATGGAGGCGCTGATTGCCTTGACGGACAATGATCAGCAGAATATCCTGGCATGTGTGGCGGCACGTCGTCGAGGCATCCG
>JAFXVS010000032.1 GCA_017534815.1 Bacteroidaceae bacterium
CCTTATCGGCAGGCACTTTCTTGGCCATAATATCCATAGCGACCTTGCAGAGATACATGTTTGTGCCGATTCCTGCCGTTGCCGTGATGCCTGTAGTGGCCAGCACGTCACGGATTATCTTCATCGCCAAGTCGTGAGCAGTCATCTTATAACTGCTCAGATATGAAGTCACATCCATGAACACCTCATCGATGCTATAGACGTGTATATCTTCGGGAGCAATGTATTTGAGGTAAGTCTGATAGACTTTGGTACTCACCTCTATGTAGTGAGCCATACGGGGTGGGGCAGCGATGTAGTCGAGTTCGAGGTCTGGATGGGCTTTCAAGTCAGGGTCATGGTATGATTTCCCTGTCATTCTCCATCCTGCAGCCCTTTTGCGTTCATTGTTGACATCACGCACCCTCTGAACCACCTCGAATAGTCGCGCACGTCCACCTATGCCGTATGCTTTCAGCGATGGAGAAACAGCAAGACAGATAGTTTTCTCTGTTCGGCTTACATCTGCCACAACGAGGTTGGTGGTCAGCGGGTCAAGCCCTCTGTCCACACACTCCACTGAAGCATAGAACGACTTCAGGTCGATGGCAATATAAGTCCGTTGTTGCTGTTGCATATGAATGCTAATATGTAAAAGGAGAGCCGAAGCCCTCCTGTATTACGCTTGATTGAACTTCTCCTTCGGCTCTACTCTCGCTGCTTCATCAGTTCCTTCTCAATGCTCGCTTCCATGTCCTGCGGCTCCGTGGTAGGCTCGAAGCGGCAGACGACATCGCCTTCGCGGCTGATGAGGAACTTGGTGAAGTTCCACTTGATGTCGGGCTTCGATGCGTAGTCGGGATCGGCCTTGGTGAACATCTCGTCGAGCAGCTTCGTCAGCGGATGCTCGGGGTTGAAGCCGGCAAAGCCTGCCTGGCTCTTCAGCCACTGGTAGATGGGGTGAGCGCTGTCGCCGTTGACCTCGATCTTCGACATCAGCGGGAAGGTGACGCCGTGGTTGATGCGGCAGAACTCCTCGATCTGCTCGTCGGTGCCGGGCTCCTGATGGCCGAACTGGTCGCAGGGGAAGCCGATGATGACGAGTCCCTGGTCTTTGTACTTTTGGTAGAGGGCTTCCAAACCGTCGTATTGAGGGGTGAAGCCGCACTTGCTGGCGGTGTTGACGATGAGCAGCACCTTGCCCTTGTAGTCGGCGAAGCTCACTTCCTTGCCCTTGTTCGAGAGGGCGGTGAAATCATAAATCTTTTCCATGTTGTTGGTGTTTGTTGTTTCTTTGCAGGACATCAGGCTGATGACGGCTGCAAGAAGGGTCAATAAATAAATGTGCTTCATAAGTAATCATTGGATTAATCGTTCTTGATGGCAACCTCCTCCAACGACTGCATGATGTCTGCCACCTCTTCCCTGTGTTCCCACAAGGCGCAGCCGCCCGTATGTTCGCCACCCACAAGACGCGCATCGCGGAGACGCTGGAAAAGGGGTGACTTCAAAGCGCCGCGCACACCGAGCGAGAGCACGTTGCTGTCGCTGAATGGAGAGAACGGACAAGGTTCGGCTGCCCCATCGGGACCGATGTGGAAGAAACCACGACCACCAGCGAGACAACCGCCCATGTTTTTCTCATCGCCAGGGAAGGAGATGATGATCATGCTGGGGAATTGCTCGCGCTGATGCTCCAGGAGCGCTTCCATCCGTTCGGTGTCTGCCTCGCTCAACGCCAAGTGTTCTGTGCCGCGTTCGGTGGGCACGTATTCCACATAGATGATGAGTTTGCAGCCCAGGTCTTGCAACTGATGGATGAATGGATCGGAGGTCACGAAGACCATGTTCTCCGTCGTGACCGTGATGCTCGTTCCGAAGAAGAGGTTCTCCTGCCTCAGCATCTCCATCGACATCATGGCACGTCGGAACATGCCCTTGCCGCGACGTTCGTCGGTGCCATGCTCCGTTCCCTCGATGCTGATGACCGGCACCATGTTCAGGTGTTTCTTCAGGAACTCCATGTACAAGGGACCGATGAGCGTGCCGTTGGTGAAGATGGGGAAGATCATGTCCTTCACCTCTGCCACCTTCTCCAGGATGTCCTTGCGCATCATGGGTTCGCCACCTGCCAGAAGCGAGAAGTTGATGCCCAAGTCGGCAGCCTCGGTGAAGACTTGCTTCCATTCCTCTGGCGACATCGTCGTGCGTTGACTCTTGCCCGGGTCGTCAGCGATGCCGTTGGTGCGGGCATAGCAACCCTTGCACGAGAGGTTGCAGGTCGTGGAGATGCTGCTGATGAGGAAGGGAGGAACATCCAGCCCCTCCTCCTTCTTCACTTTCGCTCTCCGCTTCTCCGAACGGGCAAAGGTCTTTTGCAGCTTCAGCACAAACCTCGCTTCACGTGGATTGGTCAGCACACTCTTGTATGCTGTCGCCATGATGTTGCGGATGCTTCCGCTCATGTATTCGTTCAGTTGCATGAGAGAAAAACTTCTATTGGTCGAGAATCGTCCTCACAAAGTCCTTGAACGCTCTAATGTCGGCATCGTCGGGATGTCCAGCCTTGACAGGTCCCATCGAGCCACTGCAAGTAAACTCCTTGGTGCTCACAGCGATGCCTTTGGCTTCGAGGGCTTGTCGCATCTGTGGTACAGGTGACTTGATGATGGCACACGAACCAAAGCACACCACACGCTTCACTTTATCGGGGGTAAGCGATTGGATGAACTCTATCACGCTGCCGTTCACTTTGCCCAGGAACACTCCCGCCCCAAGAAAGAGCGTGTCAACAGGTTCCGACAATGGCACACTGACCAGCTGAGGTTCTGCACCCACGATGTCTTTCACGGCCTCTACCATCTTCTTCGTATGACCGAACTTACTGTAATAACGAATAGCGTTTGTTGCCATAATTGTCCTTGACTTATTCTTCTACTGGTACGAATTTCTCCTTCTTGCGCTTGCAGCGGGGGCAGCGCCATGTGTCAGGCAGTTCCTCGAAAGGCGTGCCGGGAGGAATGTTCTGCTTGGGGTCGCCCTTTTCGGGGTCGTAGGTGTATTTGCAGGGGCATTTGAACTTTGTCATATCGGTTTTGTTTTTTTAAGATAAGATTAGAAAAAGGGGAGAGCCGAGGCCCTCCCCCTGGCAAAAAAATGTGTATGCTTCGCGGTGCGGATGCACTCGTCGATGCCGTAAAGATTATTGGGCTGGTGCCCACTTGCAACGGACGGGCGACACAATTGCGCCTTCCTTTTTCAACTCGGCAAATGCCTTATCTACTTCCTTGCGGTCGATACCTGTGATTTCCGCAATCTTGCCTGCGTTCACGGGAGCACCGAACTCACGCATGGCATGTAATACCTTCTCTTTCATAATGTTTAATGTTTAATATATTACATCTGCATGATCAGCCAGTTCTGTGCACCAATCTTCTCGATCATCTCGAGTGCGCCCTGGCTCCAGTAGAGATCCTCTTCCTCGTCGGCCAGATAGGATTTCAAAATGTCGAAGGTGAGATAGTCCTCGCATACCGAACCCATGCACTTGCGCAGCAGCTCCACGCCCGGCTCCTGAATCTTCAGGTCTTCCTTGATGTACTCGATAGGGTCGTAGCACAGCGCGCGTGCCTCGTGCTTCTCCACCTTCACCTCGCCGCCGAGGTCGAGGATGCGGTCGATGAACTTCTCCACCCATTCCATCTCCTCCGTGTAGTGGCCGATGTACTTCTCGCCCAACTTCGTGAAGCCCTGAGCCTTGAAAATCTGTCCCTGTACCTTGTGTACGAATGCGCCCTCAGAGAGGCCTGTTACGAAGAACTGCAATGCTTCGATTGATTTCTGTTTGTCCATAATTGATTTGCATTTTAACGATTAACAATTTATTATTTATTTCTCGATTTGTCGATTTAATGATTCGACGGGGCAAAGGTACGATGCTTTTTTCATAGAATTACAAACCGATACGAAACAAAAACCGACCGAAACGAAACAAATTCAAAAATTATTCGTACCTTTGCACAGAAAATATATGCGATTATGTACAGCTTGAAGGAATTTTGGCAACTGATAAACTTGCCCGTGCCCAAGGGTGAGTGGGACGGGAACGTCGTTTGTCTGGAAACCGATGTGGAGTGGACATTCGGTACGAACGAGACGCACGGCTTCCTCTCGTGCTACACCTTTACGATTGTCACGCGCGGCTGGGTTACCATATTATATAATAATCGCGAACTGACGCTGCACGAGGGCGACCTCTACACCTATTCGCCCGGTTTCGAAGTTACCGTGCTCTCGTCTTCCAGCGACTACAGCGGCATCTGCCTGCTAGGCGACGAGCACTTCACGCTCAGCCTCCCAACGGTGCGCGACGCCATCCGTACGGCCTACTTTACGGTGGTGGAACTCACCTCGCCTGTGCTGCCGCTGAAAACTGACGATTTTCGCCGTCTGCGCGAACTGATGCAGATGATGATTCACTATCAGCAGATGGGACTCCCCCAAGCCAACGAGAGTCTGCGAATGCTCTACAACCTCTTCCTCACTGACCTTTCCACCATTCAGCAGCACAGCATCCGCGAGCCCCGCTTCCCAAAGCGCGTCGAAGAAATCTTCCTCGGATTCCTCGGTCTGTTGCCCCAACATTTCGCTGAACATCACGACATCGGCTTCTACGCCTCAGAACTCTGCATCACCACTACCTACCTCTCACGCGTTGTCCGCCAAGTGTCAGGTGGTCGCACCGTCGTCGACTACATCAATCAGATGCTACTGATGGAGGCCACATTTCTATTGCGCCAGACCTCGCTGAGCATCACCCAAATCTCCGACCAACTCCATTTCGCTGAAGTCACCACCTTCTCCCGCTTCTTCTGTCGGATGAAGGGCATGAACCCAAGAGAGTTCAGGAAGGAGAAGTGAAAAATCCAAATGATCAAAAGAAAGAGCGTATGACAACTATAGAATTGAACATGATACAAACTGCTGGTATTGGCGCTTTGGCTCTTATTACCGGTATGATTTTAACGAGAAAGGTTGCTTTTCTCCAGAAATTTTGTGTGCCATCGCCCGTAAGCGGTGGAATCATCTTTTCATTGATTACCCTGGTGCTGTATCGGTGGTTTGGTGTCGAGGTCTCGTTCGATGGCACTTTGAAGGATGTTTTTATGCTGGCATTCTTTACCAGCGTGGGGTTCCAAAGTAATCTGAAAGTATTAAAGCAAGGTGGCAAACTCCTGATGATCATGCTTGCCCTGTTGGTGGCCATTATTGCTTTGCAGAACTTGATTCCCGTGGGAATTGCCTGGCTTATGGGTGTTGATCCTTTGATTGGTATGGCTGCTGGTAGTATATCGATGACAGGCGGACATGGTACAGCAGGCGGATTTGCAAGTGTTCTGGAAGGAATGGGACTATCTGGTGCAGGAACCATCGGTATGGCTGCCGCAACCTTTGGCTTGATTGCAGGTTCTATGATTGGCGGTCCATTGGCAGAGCGGATTATTCGCAAGAAACTGATGCATGAACAGATGCAACCGCAAGACGAGGAGATTGACCCCGCAATGGCTGGTATTGAGAGCGATGAGGCTTCACCGACAGGTCGAGCCAAACGCCTCAGCACCAACGAGCAGGAGTTCCAACAGTATGCGAAGGCATTTTATTGTATTGTCTTGGTGATGGGTGCTGGCACCTTATTGAGTTGGTTGTTGGCAAAGACGGGCATCACGTTCCCGACCTATTTCGGAGCTTTGATCTTGGCCGCCATTGTTCGTAACACCATAGGATTCGTTCGTTACAAGGACGACGGTAAATGGGAGAGAGCTGATAAGTTACTTGATATGGAACGAATCATCAGCGTGGGTAACATCTGCCTGTCCTTGTTCCTCGGCATGGCTATGATATCACTTAAACTATGGGAACTGCAAAACCTTGCTATTCCATTGATCGTCATATTGGTATCGCAAGTGATTATGATGGCGTTGTTTGCATACTTTGCAGCCTATCCCTTGTTGGGGCGCGATTATGATGCCGCTGTCCTCTGCGCAGGAATATGTGGATTCGGTCTTGGTGCAACCCCAAATGCTATGGCCAACATGAGCGCCGTTTGCTATAAGTACCGCTATACCGTCAAGCCTTTCCTCATCGTTCCCATCATCGGCGCCATGTTCGCCGATCTGATCAATACAGGTGTCATCACCCTCTTCCTGAATCTTCTGTAAGAGCATGATGCCTAAGGCTTCCATTTTACTGAAGAAAACGGCGGGTTGGTTGAAATAATTTGACAGATTCGGTTTTGCGTCGTATCTTTGCAGCAGAAACCAAAAACATGATATTGATATGAAGAAATTTGCTTTACTATTCTTGGCTTTGGTGGGTGCTCTGACCGTGCAGGCAGACGAAACCTATCCCTACCTGACTTTTGAAACGACGGACGGAGCAAAGATATCCGTCAATACGGAGTCGTTGAAGTTGACCATTAATGGAACTACGCTGACGGCTGGTGATCAGCAATTTACCATTACGAATCTCAGTAAGATGTACTTCTCGGCATCTGACGAATCGACCACAACGGGCATGGAGGAAATCACCCGTGCCACGCTCGATGACGCCACAGAAATCTACGACCTGCAAGGACGCAAAGTCACGAAGGAGCAGATGCGGACGGGCGTGTATATTGTGAAGACAAAGGACAGAACCTGTAAGATTGTAGTGAAATGAAGCGCACATTATTATATAGCATAGCCTTCGTGCTGACGATAGCAGCTACAGGCCAGACGTTGAACGTGAAGGTGGGTAACATCACGTATCAGTTTCCTGCATCGCTGACAGGCGAGATGATTTACGACAGGGGCAAGACTGTGACCATCATGGGCAAGAAACTTTGGTTGGACGAAATCGAGGAGATGACGATTGATGACACAGCTGTAAAGGATAACAACGTGAGCATCAACTACGACGGTTCAACGGCCAACATCACGATTGCGGGCAACGTGGCGCAGTATGTCGATGTCGAGACCAACGACGCCCACGTCACCATCAACCAGACCAACACGGCGTTGGTGGATGACGATGAAATCACCTATGCTCTGAGCGGCACATCGTCGGACGGTTCGCTGTCGCTGGGCGGTAAATTCAAATGTACCGTTTCGCTGGCTGGTGTCGCCCTGACCAACCCAAGTGGGGCCGTCATCAACATCACCAATAAGAAGCGCATCCAGATCAGCGCCAAGAAGGGTACGGAAAATACGCTGATTGATGGTGCTGACGGCGAACAGAAGGGCTGCATCTACAGCAAGGGACAGCTTCAGTTGCAGGGTAATGGCACGCTGAACGTCACGGGCAATACGGCTCACGCCATCAAGAGCGGCGACTACATCGAGGTGAAGAACCTCACGCTGAACATCCTGTCGGCCGTCAAGGACGGCGTCAACTGCAACAAGTATTTCCTGATGAAGAGCGGCAACGTGACCATCAGCGGTGTGGGCGATGACGGCATACAGACGGAACTTGAGGGTGACGATGACAATACTGGCGAGACAGAAGACCACGAGGACGAGAACTCTGGCACGCTCTATACGGATGGTGGCACGTTGACGGTCAACAACAGTGCAGCCCCCACCATCGAGGATGGCGACGTGAAGAGCGGTAAGGGTCTGAAAGCCCTCAGTATGGCGCTCAACGCTGGTGACATCACCATCAATATGAGCGGCAATGCCAGCAAGGCCATCAGTTGCGGCGAAGGCACGAAAACTACCACCAGCAGCGGAGGCGGTTGGGGAATGCCAGGCGGCAGCAGCACCACGTGGACAGATGTTACAGGCACATACACGCAGGGTAAGCCCGACGGGACGGGTCCTAAGTTGACCATCAAGCAGACGGGTTCAACCTACAGTTCCTCTTCAGCTAAGGCTATCAGAGCCATCTGTCCTGTCACCATCTATGGCGGCGAGACCGACATCTACACCAAATCGAGCGGCGGCGAGGGTCTGGAGTCCAAGACCAGCATCGACATCGAAGGTGGTCAGCACTACTTCAAGTGCTACGACGACTGCATCAACTCAGCGGGCAAGATCACTTTCAACGGAGGCATCACCGTGTGCTACTCCACAGGCAACGATGCTGTCGATTCCAACGCGGGAACCACAGGAGCCATCACCATCGGCAACGGCGTCGCTTTTGCCTATACATCGAAGGGTGGTGTGGAAGAAGGTTTCGACTGCGACGACAATTCCTACATCCAGATCACGGGCACAGGCATCGGCATCAGCGCTGGTGGCAGCCAGGGTGGTGGAGGAGGCGGCTTCGGCGGCGGATTCCGACCTGGTGGTGGTGGCAACAGCAGCAGCGGTTACACCATTTCGAATGCCCAGCAGGGTTATGCTTTCGTCACCAGCTCCATCAGCTACTCTCGTGGCCGCTACTATACCTTGGCCGACGCGTCGGGCAACAATCTGGTCACCTATTCCTTCGAGGCATCGTGCAGCAGCAATCTGGCGCTCTTCACGGCAACTGGTATGGTGAAAGGCTCGTCGTACAACGTGAAGTACAGCACAAGCGCTCCCACCGATGCCACCACAGAATGGCACGGCCTCTATCTGGGTTCGACGCACAAGGGTACCAGTAGCGTCACCACGATGACAGCAAAATAAGCGGAACTATTTCCCTAAGAATCGGGAATCCAAATAAGTTTGGAAGGTCTCCTTGTAGAGGTCGCCAAGGGGGAGGTAAGTCTTCTCGTCCATGATGACACGATTCTTATTGACCTCCTGAATCTTATTCAAATTGATGATGTAGGAACGGTGGATGCGCATGAAGTAATCCGGAAGCCGTTCCTCCATCTTTTTCATGGATAGCAGGGTGATGATGGGTTTCTGCTCACCTTCCACCCACACCTTCAGATATTCGCTCATCCCCTCGATGTATCGGATGTCGGACAAGCTGACCTTCACGATGCGGTAGTCGGTCTTGAGGAAGATGGAGTCATTCTGGGGAGCAAGCGCGTTGTCTTTCAGTTCTTCTGACCTTTCAACTCTTCCCTCCAACCGCTCTCTCACCCGATTCGCTGCCCGCTGGAAGTCCTGCAATCCGAAGGGCTTCAGCAGGTAATCGACAGCGTTCACCTTGAAACCTTCGACAGCATACTCGGAGTAGGCGGTGGTGAAGACCACGAGAGGGGGAACAGCCAGCGACTTCACGAACTCCATACCGTTGAGGTCGGGCATGTTGATGTCGCAAAAGAGAACGTCGGCGGTGTCATGCTCCAGAAATGCACGAGCCTCCAACGCGCTTTGGCATTGTGCGGCAAGTTCCAGAAACGGCACCTTACGGATATAAGCAACGATTTGTTGGAGAGCCAATGGCTCATCATCGATGGCGAGACAACGTATCATGAGAGGGTTGGTTTAGAGTTTAGAGTTTAGGGTTTAGAGTTGAGAGTTTAGAGAAGTGGAATGACGAGATTGACCGTATAGGCATCGGCATCGTCGTGGATGTCGAGCGTGTAGTTGTGCTCGTACAGCAGATTCAGCCGCTTGCGCACATTGGCAAGTCCCACGCCGCCAGCCTTTCCTCCTTCAGGGGAGGTGGGAGGAACCTCTGTCTTCGAATTGCGGCAAGTGAACTGAAGGGTAGGGGTGTGAGACGACGAGGATGTGATGGCCACTTTCATCTCGATGAACGACTCCCGCTGATAACTGACTCCATGCTTGAAGGCATTCTCGATGAAGGTGATGAGAATCAGCGGCGGAATCAGGCGGTCAGGAGTCTCTTTGGGCAGGTCGAGCGTGATGCACACCTTCTCCGTATAGCGCAACTGCATCAGTTTGACGTAGGTGCGGATGAACTCCAGTTCCTTCGTCAGCGGCACACCCTGCTTGTCGCCCTCATACAGCACAAAGCGCATCATCTTCGACAGCTCCACAATCGTTTCCTGCGCCTTGGCTGGGTCGATGTCAACAAGGGCATGGATATTATTGAGCGTGTTCATGAAGAAATGCGGATTGATCTGATAGCGCAGATACTCCAGCTGCTGCTCCAGGTTCTGCTTCTCCAATGCAGCCAACCGCTTTCGGTCGTCACGGCTGCGGAAATAACCCTTGACGCCGAGGTTGGCACCAAACATCAGGATGAGCACCAAAACAGCCAGAATGTCGTGCTCGCCAACGATGGGAGGCGGCATGTCTGGACGATGCCCTCCACGAGGTCTGTGCTTGTCGAAAGGTGGCGGCTCATGTCTGTCCATCTGCTCCATCGGCGGCCTGTGCTCTCTATGACCTCCACCCTCAGGACGATGGCTGCATTGATAGACCGTGAATGCCAGCACCACAACTGCCACGATGGAGAAATAGGCCACACGCTTATGTCCGTGTACCAACAGCGGCGCCAGCAAGAAGTTATGGACAAGGAAAAGCCCCAGATAAATGGAGAACTTGCGCCACACAACAAACACCTCCGTCCAGTCGAACGGAAGGTTGGCATCGTTGACCGTACGCACATACAGGCTCAGCAGCGGAGCCGCAAAGAGCAAGCTCCACACTCCCAGATAGGTCAAGTTCTCCTGCTTCATCCAATATATCCTTTTCATATCTAATAACGTAAGAAACCAATAAAAATTATATCAGAGCCGCAGCAAAGATACACAAAAACAAAGGGCTCGCCAAAAATATTCAGCGAACCCCTTGTTTCATTCAACGAATGTCTTTTCAAAAATTTTCCTCATTCGCGCGGTTCTGCTCGGCCATGATGACGGGGTCTGGCTGTGGGGCAGGGGAGTGGTCTTCCAAGGGGAACTGGCCTTTGGAGGAGTGGATGATGTAGTCGGTCATCTGCTCGTTGCTGCTGAAGTTGTAGCCTGAGAGTTTGCGGGTCTCGCCGTCAATCTCCATGTAGGCGGAGGAGTATATGCGGTGGGCTCGCTGATCCCAAAAGAGTAGGGAGGTCTTGAAGGTTTCGTTCTTCAGGTTCTTGACGAGCACGCGTCCACGAAGCTCCCAGAGATCCTGCAGATTGTAGAAGTATGCGGTGTCGCAGGAGATGAAGGCATCGACCTGAAAGGAGGGGTTGAAGCGCTCGATGAAGAGCCCTTTCTCGAAGGACCAGTACTGCGGCTCTTTCTTGTCGTAGATGTACCAGTCTTCGGAGATGATCTTGTAGCGGATGATGCCGGAGTCGCTGATGAGGGTGCTGACGCCAACGCTCTTGAGGACGGGCAGGGAATCGCGCTCGCCGATGTCTGGCCCCACCACTTCGTCGTTCTCGCTACAGGAAGGGAACAACAATACCGTTACAGCAGCCATGAAGACTGCTGCAACGGTAATGCTATGTGTGATTTTTTTCAAGTATCGAATGTTATATGTGAGATGTCGGCTGCTTAGCGGAGACGGAGCGTGGTGGTTCCGTAGCCCGGCACGGTAACGGTCTGACCTGCCTTGATGCCTGCGAAGAATGCCTCGGACTTGGGATAGAAGTGAGCGGCATAGTTGGCTGCGGCGCGGCTTGCCTTGCTGGCAGATGATGGGTCAACGGCCTTTGCCTTGTTGCAGTAGTCGTAGGCGAGGCAGTAGTAGTAGCTCTTCTGGAGGTTGTCACCTGATGCGGCACGTGCGATGCAGTTGGCCTGGAGCAGGTAGGCACCACCGTTGGATGGGTTGTACTGGAGGGTCTTCTGGCAGTACTGACGGCACTGTGCGAGGTTGCCCTTGCGGTACATGAGTGCTGCTACGATGTATGCGTACTTGGCCTTCTTGGCGTTGTCGGTCTCAAGGCTGAGTGCCTCGTCGAAGTACTTGATGGCACCGTTCACGTCGCCTTCCTTCAGGAGCTTGGAAGCCTTACCGATGGCGGCCTGTGGCGTCTTGTTGATTTGGTAAGCGTAGTCGGCTGCCACATAGTAGATGTTAGACTTGTCGCACTCGAAGTTGGTGAGGATGGCGAGCACGGAGTTGAGGTATGCCAAGTTGGTCTTGTTGGCTTCCACCTGTGCGCCATAGATCTTCTCGAGGGCATCGCAGTCAGCAGCGCCAGAGGAAACGAAGAGGTCGTTTGCCTTGTTCTGCACGGGCTGGTAGTTGTCCACAATCTTCTGAGCTTCAGGAGAGAGAATCACTTGCTCTACCCACTTGGTGGAGTCTTCGGACTCGGGATCAGCTGGGATGGTTTCTGCTGGGAACTCCTTGGCCTGATCGAGCAGACGGTCGCAGATGTCGTTGGTGTTCATGTAGTCCTGGATGAAGTCCTGACGGATGTCAATGTTGTCCTTGTTCTGGAGGAAACGGTTGTAGGAGCACTCGATGAAGCCGAAGAGGACGAAACCTTCGGTGTTGGGACCCATGTCGTCGATACCTTCCTTGAACATCTTGTAGGCAACGTTGTTGTCCATTGTTGGGCAGAAGTAGTAGTAGTCGTATGCCTTGCGGCAGATGATGTTACCCTTGGTGGATGTTGTCTTGGGGGTAGCGAAAGAGTTGAGTGCATCGAGGTACTTGAGACGCTGGTCGTAGATGTTCATCAGTTTCTCGAAGTACTCTTTCTTCAAGTCTGCGTTGTCTTCTTTCTGGATGAGGTTCTCGAACATCCAAGCGCCGTCGGTGTAGATGCGCACCTGAGAGAGTGGCGCCTTTTCGAAGACGAACTCCCAAGGCTCGATGGCTTCAACATAGCTCTGGCGCTTGAATGCCTCCTGATAGAGTGAGAGGCTGCCGAGCACGTCGATGGAGTCCTGACCATGACCGATGCGGTCGTTCACAGAGGTACCTTTGAGGTTTTGTGCGGTTGCTGCCACTGCGATGAGTGCGAGTGTGCAAGCGAATAAAATCTTTTTCATAATCGTTTATTTTTTGTAATGTTCTTAATTTCTTGTCTTGTTTGACGGTGCAAAGGTAGCGAATGATTATCAGATTTCAGTAGTTTTTCCCTTTTTCTTGATAGGGAAATGTCTATTTGAGATACTGAAATGCCCCTTTGACGTGCTGTTATTTCACTTTCCACTTATAGAACCATTGTTCGCTGAAGGTGATGCCGAGGCAAAGGCGAAGGTAGTTCTCTTGGAGTGTACTCTTCTGCATGGTGGCAGCGTTGAGGTATGGAATGTTTGTGTGTGTCCATTGTACGGCCACGTTGAGCTTAGGACGGGTATGCCATTGAGAGAAGGGGATGGTGAGACCTGCCGAAATGCCGAACTCGTAAGGTTTTTCTGTGACGGTGCCTGTAGGGTCGGCCTTGGCGTAAGTCTTCGCATAGTATCCACCGACCTTGTAGGTGCAGCGCTTGAAGACGTGTCTACCGTCATCGGGGTCAGGTGTCCAATCCAAGCCTGCTGACAGTTTGGTGCGGTCGTTGAGCTGGCCAGTCGTGGAGGTGTATATCTCAGAGGTGGTGCTGGAAGAGAAGCCTGTCTCCTGATTGGGGAATCGGCACTCAGACCATTTCTGCAATTCGAAGTCTGCACCAATGCGCAGGGTGTTGGCGTGGTAGAAAGTCACACCTGCTGCGATGGCGTGTGGCAGTTGGAAGGCTTTTGTGATGGTGTCGCTGGTCGCTTCCTCGACGGTACTGCTATTGAGGGTTTGCGTGGTGCGGATGGCATCACTTCCCAATTTGTGACCATAGGTGTAGGTGGCACCGAATACCAGCTTGTCCTTCTTGTTGAGGGGTTGGATGTACTGCAAACCAGCTTGCCAACTGTATGTGTTCACCCTACCTGTGTAAGTGCGTGCGAGGTTGAAAGCGGTGTTGTCGCTGAATGCCATCCTGGTGTTGTGGGTGTAGTCACCCCAAACGTAACGGACATTGAAGCCGAGAGAGATGGGACGGAAGATGCGCCATCCTGTACCGAAGAAGACTTCACGCAGTCCGCCGTCGCCGTTGAAACTGTAAGAGGAGGTCATGTTCTCCGTTCCTTCAACGGCCTCGCTGGAGGAGGAGAAGCTGTATTTGATGTTGGTGACAGGCATGATGCCGACCGTCATACCGATATTCTTGAAGGCACGGAACTGGAAGGCAAAATAGTCAAAACTGCTGTTGCGTACGTTCTGTTGCAGTTGCCCCATCTTGTGGTTGCTGTTCTGCAGCGTGATGCCCAGATCGAAGAGTGCGGTGAGGGAATCGACCGCAGAATAGGAAGCTGGGTTAGCGATATTGATTTCCTGTCCGTTGCGGAATCCTTGTGCGATACCACCCATACCTTTGTTGAATCCCATGGCTCGTTCGGACTGGATGCCGAAGCCATAGCGGGAGTAGGGCGTGTTGATGCCATTCTGGGCATGGGCTGCCAGCACAAAAGATGCGGCGATGATGGCAAGTTTTATCTTAGTCATTATACTTTTGATGATACAATATTGTTTTCGACTGCAAAATTAAGCCTTTTTGTGGAGTTCTTCAAATAAACTGTCCGTTATGCGAGTTAAAAAAGTTGAAAGACCCCGATTGTGGCACAGATTGACTTACTGACGGGCGTTGTTTGAAGGCTTATTTTGAGGTTTCCCGCTCTTTTTGCCTCCATTGCCCCGTTTGCTGTGGCGTCCCTTGCCTCCATGTCTGCCAGGTGTGTGGCGACGTCCTTTCGACGCGGCTTTGCTCATCTCTGGCTTCTCTCCGCATCCTTCAGGCAGGTCGGGCTTAGGAATCTCTTTCTCGATGAGACGCTCTATCTTGAGCAGGTCTTGCCAGTCGCGTGGCGTGACGAGTGTGATGGCCTGTCCGTCGCGGTTGGCACGTGCAGTTCGTCCGATGCGGTGTACATAATCCTCTGGATCGCGTGGCACATCGTAGTTGATGACCATCTGTATGTCGTCGATGTCGATGCCTCGGCTCACGATGTCAGTGGCGATGAGGACGCTGATGCGGCGGTTCTTGAATGCCAGCATGATTTCTTCACGCTCTCGCTGCACCAGGTCGCTGTGCATGGCGCCTACATTGAAGCCCTTACGTTTCAGCGTGATGCTCAGTTCCTTCACCTTCATCTTGGAGGAGGCAAAGAGAATGACGCGGTCGAGGGTCTCGTCGCTGAGCACCTTCTCGACAATCCTGTCTTTCATGCCGTCGTAGCAGAGGTAAGCCGTCTGTTGTATTTTCTCGGCAGGCTTCGATACGGCAATCTTCACCTCTACGGGGTTGTGGAGGATGTTCTGTGCCAGTTTCTGGATATTGTCAGGCATGGTGGCTGAGAACATGATGGTTTGTCGCTTGTCGGACAGATAGGAAGCAATCTTCATGATGTCGTCGTAGAAACCCATGTCGAGCATGCGGTCGGCCTCGTCGAGAATGAAGAAGGATACTTTCTTCAGGTCTATGTGTCCGCCATTCAAATGGCTGATGAGTCGTCCAGGGGTGGCGATGATGATGTCTGCTCCCAGTTCCAGTCCCCTGCGCTCTTGCTCAAAACGGATGCCATCATTGCCTCCATAGACAGCCACAGAGGAAACGCCATCGAGATAGTAAGCAAAGCCCTCCACCTGCTGGTCAATCTGTTGTGCCAGTTCTCGTGTGGGAGCCATGATGATGCAGTTGACGGAGTCTTGTGGATAATTGCCGTGACTCAATGCGTCGAGTACGGGCAGAAGGTAGGCAGCTGTCTTTCCTGTGCCAGTCTGGGCAATGCCCATCAAGTCATGCCCCTCAAGAATCTTAGGAATGGACTGCTCCTGTATGGGGGTACACTCTTCGAAGTTCATGGCATCGAGAGCGTCGAGCAAATCGTCTGATATGTTTAATTCGTCAAAATACATGTCTTATGATGAATAATCTTTTACAAATTGTTTAACGTGGTGCCTTCTTGTAATAATAGAGTGCAATGATGGCAAACACGAAGTTAGGAATCCAAACAGCGATGGCAGCAGGGAAATTGGCCTTGATGGCCATGCTGGAAGTCACCGTCTGGAACATGATGTAGGTGAGGGTCAACGCCAATCCAATACCCAACGCAATACCCATACCATTCTTCCGTTTTCTGGCGGAAATGGACACGCCAATGAGCGTCAGAATGAAGGTGGCAAAGGAGGTGGCTCCACGTTTCCAATATTCCACCTCAAATTGCTGGATATTGGCAAAGCCTCGTTCCTTCTGACGTTCGATGTACTTGCTCAGTTCGGGTGTCGTGAGGGTCATTTCCATATCGCGTGAAGCCATCAGGTCTTGCGGCTGAATGGGAATGATGGTGTCGAGCTTGTTGCCACTTTGGATGATTTCCCGCATCCCCTGCAGGTCGCGTGTCTGATAACTGGTGATAATCCAATGGTAAGGCTCATAAGAGAGCGTGTCATACTGGATGCTCAAGGCTTGCAGGTGCTTGACGAGCTTCTTATTTTCGAACTTGTCGAGGGTGAAGTCAAAGCCCATCTTCATGCTCTCTTCATAACGTCCGAAGTAGGCAATGACGCCGCTGTCCACTTCCAACTGCACATTGGCACTAAAGTCTTGGCGTCCTCGGTTCTTGTATTTGTTTTCAAATTTCACACGCTTGACATTACCTTTTGGAATGACATACGAGCCTAATCCGTAGTTGAGCAATGCGATGATGGCGGCTGAAATCATGTAGGGTCGCACGATACGGGCAAAACTGGTGCCAGTGGACAGCATGGCTATGATTTCAGAGTTGTCTGCCAATTTGGTGGTGAAGAAGATGACCGCAATGAAGACAAACAACTGACTGAACAGGTTGGAATAGAAGGGAATGAAGTTCAGGTAGTAGTCAAAGAAAATTTCCTCCATCGGCGCATCGTGTTGCAGGAACTTGTCAATGTTCTCATTGAAGTCGAACACAACGGCGATGCTGATGATCAAGACAATGGAGAAGAAGTAGGTGCCCAGAAACTTGCCGATGATGTAACGGTCAAGACGTGACAAGGGCAGGTGGTCATCCACCCATCTGAAGGCAGCAGACTTCCGTCCCACTCTCGAACGTAGAGAGCGTCGATGAGCCTTGCTCTTTTGTCCCTTCTTGTAGTCGAGGTAAGCCTTGATGTCTTCCTCGCTTCCTCGTGGAACCAGCTTGCCGTTTACTTCTTCAAATAGTACCAATGTCGTCTAATCTTTTCCCTTATATTATATATAATGTGTAATCACAATCGTCTGCCCAGCTCTTCCACCATCTTTGCCTTCCACACGCAGAAATCGCCTGCGATGATGTGCTGACGCGCTTCTCCCACCAGCCACAGATAGAAAGCCAGGTTGTGGATGGAAGCTATCTGCAAGGCGAGAATCTCCTGTGCCTTGAACAGATGATGTACGTACGCCTTGGTGTACATCGTGTCCACATAGGATGTTCCTTCTGGGTCAAGCGGCGAGAAGTCGAAGTCCCATTTCTGGTTGCGCAGATTGATGGTGCCGTGTTTC
>JAFXVS010000033.1 GCA_017534815.1 Bacteroidaceae bacterium
CGACCGTCAGCGGGAACGCGGCATCTATCGAGTGACGCTGGTGGGCGGAGCGGTGAACGTGGTGCTGCTGCTCTTCAAGTTCGTGGCGGGCATCGTGGGACACAGTGCCGCCATGGTGGCCGACGCCATCCACTCGATGAGCGACTTCGTGACCGACGTCATCGTGCTTGTCTTCGTACGCATCAGCGGCAAACCGAAAGACAAGTCGCACGACTATGGGCACGGCAAGTACGAAACACTGGCAATGACCATCATCGGCATCGCACTCCTCGCTGTCGCGCTCGGCATCCTCTACAGCGGCGTGATGAAGATTGTGGCATGGGTGAACGGCGAGTCGCTGGAGGCTCCCGGCATGTTGGCACTCTGGGCGGCCCTGCTGTCGGTGGTGCTGAAGGAGGCCGTCTATCGCTACTCGATGGTGAAAGCTCGCCAACTCCAGTCGCAAGCTGTGGAAGCCAACGCCTGGCATCACCGCAGCGACGCCCTCTCATCCATCGGCACCTCCATCGGCATCGGCGGCGCCATCTTTCTGGGTGAACGCTGGACGGTGCTCGACCCCATCGCCTCCGTCATCGTCGGCCTCTTCATCGTCAAAGTATCCATCGACCTGCTCCGTCGCGGCATCGGCGACCTGATGGAGCAATCTCTCCCCGATGAGGTGGAGGCAGAAATCCTTCAACTGGCCGCCTCCGTACCCGGCATTGCCGAGCCCCACGACCTGCGCACCCGCCGCATCGGCAACCACTATGCCATCGAACTCCACATCCTCATGCCCGGCAACGCCTCCCTGCGCCAAGCCCACGACAAGGCCGACGAAGTGGAAGACCTCCTAAAAAAACACTACGGCGCGAATACTCACGTCGTAGTGCATGTAGAGCCTTTGTAAGTGTTCCTTAGTCTTCGTCGATGTCGCCCACTGTCGTTGAATGTCCCTTCTCGTATTCAGTCACAGTGTATGGAGCCATGCTGCATCTGGATAGGTCAACACGGGCGATGTTGATCTGGGGTTTATGATAAGTCCTTTTCATTCTAATATCGATTTTGTGCCAAGTTTAATATTAACGGTGTATTCCTTACCGGCTTCCCATGAACCTGTAAGAGGAATGTTCACGCTCGTTTTTGTCTGCCCAGAGAAGTTCACCTCCAAATAGGCGTCAGAACATGACTGAGGAATCATGAAGATGCAGTCGCATGGCAAATCTGTTGGTGTGGTTGAAACGGATATGGGGCCATTGGTGAGAGTGAAATAATTATAATTAGAACCGCTTACGCTTACATTTTTCCATCCACTATTAAAAAAATACCGGCCAGTGTTTTTTACATTGCGCAAAACGATACTGGTTACAGTAAGTGTACCGTTGCTTATTTGCCCCGCCAATGTATTCGTGATAAACACATTGAACTTCACAGCGGCACAAGCATGGTCAAAAGTAAGATGAACCTTGCCAACATTACCAGAATCGTGGTCTATGTACGACGCCGTTGTCTTGGCCACCAACAGGTCGTGCTGCGTAAAGCCATCTTCATACACTGTGAAATTAATGTAGGGATCATCACCATTCACATTGTAGGTCTGGAACCTTGAAGCACCAACCGTATGAGCATAGAAAGGAATCTTTTCATTGGTTCCTGCACCAGTTGGCCAACTCCCCGTTACAGTCCACGTATTATCGCTTTCTTTCTTCGACGCTTCATATTCATTGCTTCCGTTATGCATCGTAAACTCAGCGAGCGATGCAGTCGTTGTAGCAACGGCTCTTGTCCCCATATCCAATTCTCTGGCCTCTGCTCCTTCTGGAATCATGGGGCGTTCGCTGACTTCCACATAGATGGGACGATTCTGTGGGGGTGTTGGGCTATCGCTATCTGATGAGCAGGCAGCCAGCAGACCTGCCGTCAGGATCACACATAATTTTGTTTTCATATCAGTTTTTATTTATAATCTAATCCATAGAATATCCCACCTCCTGAGAGCTGAATAGTCTCTTGTGAAGTGTAAATGCCACGCTTCCGATAGGAATAGTAGCAGATGTGAGCCTCCTCTTTCGCATTGTAGGAGAAGGCTGTGAAGGGCTGATCTGGCTTTCCAACGCCACGACACTCATCACCCACGAACACAGCCACCAAGTCTTCCTCATTGACCGCAGCATCAGACGAATAAGCTACCGGATAAATGGTCATCGTGGTCTTCACCGGATATTTCGTGGAGCCATTCATAAGATTCGGAGAGAATTCCGTGTCAATGCCCAACGTCAATTCGTTACGGAAAGTGTTCTCACCCGTAAGGACAAAAAGCTGCTTGAGCTTTGCACAGTAGTAGCAGAGGCTAAACTCTTCATTGTCGTAAGCACTATTGCCGTGTACGTTCAACACGAAATACACCTCTTGCTCTGTGCCAGAGCGTTGAGAGAGCGCACGGCATTCATCGCCTACAAACACAGCCATCCGGTCATCATCGCTGGAGAAGAACGTCAGCTCGTCTTGCAGACGCAACTGGGCTATCATCTTGTGCTCATATTTCGCAGGATCTGGTGGCGTCCACTGCGGTGCTTCCTGCGTGTCACTCATATCCACATCCCAATATGGATATGGCCCTTCCTCAAAACGCGCGAAATCAATATTTCCCACATAGCCATTGTTGCCACCATCATTATTATTGTCGTCCGATGAGCAGCCCCACGCTAAGGTGAGGACTGCTATCGCTATCATATAAATCGAATACTTCTTCATAAGTCAATACTATTTAATGGTTGTTTTCTTTCCATTATAAATATATATGCCCTTCTCAGTCGGCTTACCGTTCAGCTTGACGCCAGAGATAGTGTACCAGCCATCCTTGAACCGGTCATCGCCGTCAGCCTCAACGAATGTGATGGCAGTTGGCTCGGTGGGTGAACCGATGACGGTATTGCTCTCGTAAGCCATCACCTCACGTGTCGTGGCGATGATCTCGCCCTCACGCTCGATGGCGAACGACAACAGCGTCTTCTTGTCACCAGCGATGCTAAGATAATAGACAGAGTCGATGGGCACAGCCTCACCACGCAGTTCTCCGTCGCTGAATGCCAACAGACGGTCATCATCCTGCAACTCAATGCCTCGAACACAGGCTGCCACTGACATGTTCTGACCGTAGTCTGTCAAACGTCGTGACTGAGCCACCGTGTTCTCGAAGAAGGCACTTCCAGGCTCGTAGTACGGATAGCGGAAGCTTGCTTCATTCTCTGCATTGCGATAGAGCATATAGCCCTCGCCTGGCTTCATGTACTCCAAGGAGCCAGACCAATAACCACTGCCATTGGAAAGTTCTGTATAGACTGCAAACTCTTCGCGGCTCTTCACCACATCGCGGTTGCGAGCAATACCTGTGTAGTCAGCCATTGCTGTGGTGACTGGCAGGTTCACCAGCGGCGTGTAGCCGATGCTGTTCCAGCCGTGCTTGACATGGATGGTTCGCTGACTCTCATTCTTCAGCGGATTGCCAGGAATCTCTGCCGTCATGTAGTCGCTCACATGGATACGATAGCTCCGTTCGTTCAAGATGATCATATCATTCATGTCACCCGTCTTGTTCGACAGCCACATGCCCAGCTTCTTATTAAAGATGTAGGTGAAGTCCTCCGTGTCATCCGTCAAGATGTCGCCATCATGCCAATCGAAGCCTGCGAACATCTTCAGCGGCTCACGATAGTATCTGCTTGCCACGTTGATGGACACCCAGTTCCACCCTGGAACCACAGTGATTTGCTGGTAGTAGAGCGAGCCTGCCGTCATCATCACTGGTGCATCCACGGAACCCACGAGCTCGCTGGCCGTGAAGGTCACCGTCGGGTCGGTATCCAGTAGGAGAATCTGACCAGTCTGGTGATGCCACAGTTTGAAGGTAAGCGGCTTCTTCGATACGGCGTCGCTGTCGAAGAGCGTCATGAAGAGCTGGCTCTGTCCCGTGTTGGGGTTGTAACTGATGTTGCTCACACCCACACAACTTCCATCTTCAGCAAAAGCACCGACCTTGTCTTCCTTGTCTGTCACGAGTGCATCGCCCAAACGAACTTGTCCAACCAGGTTCATCGAGAAGTGCTTCTTTTCCTCTTCGACTGTCCACATTGGAGTGTCACCATTCTTACGGATGCTCAGTGCCAAAGGTTCAGACAGGTCATTCTCATCAGTCAGGTAGATGAGCTCGTCGTATGTACCCACGTTCAGGTCTGCGCTCACAGTGAAGTGCAGCGTCTGTTCACCCAGCGGCTCAATCTGATCAGTTTCTTTATCGACAGTAAGCCATCTCGGCAGGTTCTCCACCCTATAAGTCTGAGTGGAACCACTGTTGTTCGTCACCTTCACATCGAAGTCATACGTACCACTCTCTCGTCCGCCATAGAAACTCTCTTCCCTACTCTTGGTCTCCCAACGCAGCGGGTTGCGATCGATGAAGAAAGCAGACGTGACAGGCGAAGCCAAATAGTTACCGTTCAAGTCAGGAATATCCGTCACCGTGACAAAGACGTGACGCTTGTTGATACGAGCATCCTTCTCGTCGATGTTGACCAGCAGTTGGTTGTCGCGTCCCACGAAACTGAAGTTCAGGTTGCGCAGTTCCATGCTGGCCTGTACAGGTGCGCCAAAAATCTGCTCGATATGACTCATCACGAAGTCCACAGGCTCCACAAATACAGTGTCTTTCTTCTCGATGACGTTTCCGTGATCATCATACTCAATCACCTGATTCATGGCGTAAGGCCTCAGTTCCAAATTATTGTTCGACTGTCTCTCCTGACGGTTGAAGCCCATGTACACAAGCAGACCTTTCTCATCTCCACGAGGGCTCTTGGTGCTGTAGCGTTTCAGCAGCGGTGGTGGCAATGCCTGAGCGAAGAGACAGATTTCATCGAGGTTACCCGTCAAAGCATTCTGGCTGTGCAGCGTCGTCACATCCGATCCAGCATTATGCCAAACCATGTTGCCCACATAGAAGTCCTCGCCCGACATACCACCTAAAGTGTCAGTGGAGAAGGATGCACGCAGCACACGATCCACATAGATGTCGGCCACCTTATGCGAACGATCCACAGTCATAGCGAAATGATGCCAAGTGTCATCAGCCCACTGCTTGCCCAACTTGATTTCATTTCCGTAGGTACGATATTTCAGTTGACCGCCTTCGAAGCCAATGAAGAACTTGTTCTTAGCGTCAGTATCCGTCTTGTAGCCAGAACCGTTACTGATGAGGGCACCCTGTCCACGTTCCGTCTTAAACCAGAACATCAGCGTGTAGTCCGATTCAGCACTACGTGCGACCTTCTTCTCACTCATCTGCAGACCCTTCACAGGCTTCTGCTCGTTGAAGTCAAGATGGAGCGACATGCCTCGTGGCAGCGCCCAAGAAGCTCCATGCAACTCTGCGTTAGCACCCTGAGCCACATCAACAACATAGAGTGTCTCACCGTCATTCATCGGATAATAGTTGGCAAGACCCAACTCATAGCCAGTCAGCATACGTTTGCCGTAGTTAGTGAGCAAGTCCGTAGTCATCAAGCGGTTCCAAAGACGAGCCTGCAACATGCGTCCGCTATAGTGCATGCGATCACCTGTATCCACCTCGTTGGTAGCACCAAAGATGAGCGAACCATAACCCGTGTAAGCGACACTTTCGTAAGAGCCGATGATGGAGTCATTGTACAAGTATGCCTTACGATGATCATTATCCAGAATGAGCGCCACCTGCTGCAGCGAGCCCTTCTTGATGGAGTAATTACTCTCGAACGAGATGGTGTCAATCACAGCCTTCAGTTTCCATTCCTTCGTGAGCCACAACTGCAGACGGTGTCCATCCGTTCCATGAGAGAAGAGCGGCATCTCATTACCCGTTTCATCAGGACGCACCATCAGGTCGATGGTCATGTTCTTGTTGGCGAAGTTGCGACGAGCATCCGTCTCAGCATAACCTGTACCTGTGAAGAGCAGCGATGGTTCCTCTGTGATGGCTGTTTCGTTCGTTTCACCCACCACTTGGAAGTTCGTAGCCTGCTGCAGATAGTTATGCTCGATGGCTTCAGAGAAGTTGAAGATGATATTCTCTCCTGCACGGACAATGCCATTGGTCGGCTCTGCTGTGCCAAAGAGTTGTGGACGTCGTGTATCCTTGATACCACTAAGCACCTTCGAGTCGCTGGTGATGAAACTGTTGCCGTTTCTGCAGTAGAGACGTGCTCTCAGGTCGTAAGCCTTCTCCATCACAGTACCGTCACCATAGAACTTGGTCACGATGTTACCGTTCTCAGGAATCATCTCATTTGTACCCGTAGCCTGATTATAGAGCGTCGAATCGGCATAGAAGGCACAGAGGTTCGTCCAGTAGTCATCGCCACGCGTACTTTCCTTATATTGGAACTCGATATGGTCAAAGTTCTTCTGGTTCTTGTCGAAGCCACTGATGATGATTGGCATATACCAACCATGCTTCTTGTCGAATGGTGCATCCGTGTTCATAATCCACTTGTCACCTGGCACAGAAATCTCCACGAATCCTGCATCATGCAGATAATGGACTGAGAATGCCACCTCCTGCACGCATTGCACATCGTTAAGAGAAATGAGGCCAAGCTTCAGGTTCTCGTAATCGAAGTCCTCGCCAGCATACACCTCCAACGTCTTTTCAGTCACTTCACCAGGCACAGCCTTGACCGTCATGCCGTCTTGCGACAGCGGCATGCCATCCACCAACAGACGGGCACCCTTCGGATTCGACTGAGTGTTCAAGAAGAGGGTAAAGAATTGCAAGTTGCCACCAATCGCATCAGGCTGTTCACTCTCATTGGTCATGTAGAGTTTGAAGCGGGCTGGTTCACCCTTAGGCACACCACTGATGCTCTGCTTGTCCATCTTGATGACAGGATTCTCAATCTTCTTCGTACGCTCGTCGAGCACAGAGCCATGACGATAGAACAACGTCTTGCGCTGGTCCTCCCATGTACGAACTGTGGCACCACCAAGGGTACGATAGATGAAGCCTCTTGGTTTCACCATATCATGCACAATGTCACGAGCACCCACATCACGATCCAAGAAGTATTCCACATAGTCAACATTGTTCAGGAAGTTCTCTTCCACAAACACGTCTGTGCGGCTATCCACTGTAGTTGAGTCGCGTGAGTTAAGCACCTTTGCATAATAGACATCGAAATTCAAGTGCGACTTCTTGTCCATCTTGATGGTGAAGCTCTCCTTGCGATTATACTTTGTTGTCTCGTTGCTCTTTGGCGTCACAGCAAAGGCAGCCACAGGAGTAAGGTTCAGGCTCCACTTCAAGCCCACGAAACTAATATCATACTCAGCAAGTGGGTTTGAGGTGTCCTTCTCGATTGAGCTCACACTTGAGGAACCAAACGTTTTAGAGGCAAACATACCTGCCAAGAACTTGCCCACAGTATTTCCAAGAAGCGTTCCTATTTCAGCAAAAGCAAATCTTGCTCTTTCCACATCTCCATAATCATCTTTGTCTGGATCAGGATTGGCAAAGTAATTATGGGTGAAATCAGTAGCAAGCCAATTGTAAGAAGAAGTGTTGGAGTATTCAGTGGAGAAATCCTCGCTATAGCCAACGGTACCACCACCGTCCACCTCAAAGTTCTTCATCTTGTCACTCGCCTCCAGTTTCTCTTTCTCGTTGCGTGCAATCATGCTCATCCAGGTGTACATGGTGATGCAGCGATCATACACCTTGTCCTCTTGAAGGCTACCATCATCTCCATTGGGTAGTACGATGATGTAGTTCATCTTCGACTGGTCACCATACTTATAGTTCACGTTGGTACTATTGAAGACGTGGTTGCCTTTCTCATCCGTATTCATCATGCCGAAACGCTCATCCTTCGGATCTTTGATGAGTGACAGATAAACACGCTCATTTGTAGCATTGGCCAGAGCTTCTGCCTCTTCCAGTGTACCTGTGAACATCAGGCTTTGACACTCATCAGCAAGGGCTGGAATAAGCTGCTTCAAGATATATTGTTGTGAGTGTACGAAGGTGGAGTTAACCGTTTGGCCGTAATTCAACACCTCTGTACGCACCAGATGGAACGTTTTACCATCTGCGTCTGTACCACGAGCTATTTCCACCATACGGCCTGCCTCAAGGGCACCTGCATTCGTACGGAACACAGAGTCATTGATGGCTTGAACGGCCACTGTCGGACGAACAAACATATTCGTTTCCACACCCATATAGAGGTCGGCTTCAGCACCCACCATCGTGCTTCCAGCGTCGGTCGAGATGTCTTCAGTTGCTGTCAGCGTGTAAGAGAAAGCACGCTGGCCTGTGCCAGAGAATACAATGTCAACACTGGTGTTGAACACACCCTTAGCATGCCCCACTTGACCATAATTGCCACCAGTACCCATACCAGCCCAAATACCAGTATAGAAATCTTGTCCAGAACCAGCCTTGATACCCAGACTCAATCCACCCTTCCATGCCATATCCATCTGATAAGCCAGCTTCAAGGTCGAGCCCTTAGTCAACTTGGCCGAAGAGCCACTTCCTGGTGGGTCACGCAGAATATCGACAAGCACAGGTTTGTTGATGCTGATAATATCCTTGGCACCTTGCTTAGCATACTGACTGAACACATAACCCTTCAGCGGTTCACCCTCAAAGGTCACACTGTCACGTTCCAGCGTGAAGGTCACCGTACTGAGAGCATCCTTGCCTGTGAGCATATATGGTCTTTGCTCAGCTCGCAATACATAGTTTCCTTCACCATTTGCATCGAGCGAAAGGGTGTCACGCTGTACACCACTGATGAATCCGTTGCGGATGGTCACAAAACCGCCATCCAGTTTCACCACATCTACCGTGTCGCTCTGCACATTATTATTATAATAGTAGCGCTCTACGGCTGAGAGTTGGATGCCATAGCCTCTGTCTGTGCTGAAGACAGGATAGTCAAACGTATATTTCGTTTTCGTAATGGTCTTCTTTGTCTTCTTATCTTCAGTCGTCACAGGATAAGCAATTGGGATCTGATGCTTCTCACCCGTCAGCGTACGCATGGTAAAGTTCTTCTCGCCAAAGTAGTCGAAATTGTCGTAGCCTACCTGCTTACGTTCCAAGAGCACAGGGCTGCGATAGATACGACTATACTTAGCGTTGTAACCAACCTTCACTTGCGTCACATCTTCATTTGCATGACTTTTCCATGCACCGTCCAATGTCTCCTCATGCCAAACCAGCGAATCCGTCAGGTCGATGACATCGTTGGTCTTGCCCTCTTGGAACAAAGTGGCATAGCCGTCGGCTGTAATCTGCTGAATCTTCCACTTCACAGGTGGCAGCAACACTTCATACTCACCCGTGAGCGAGTCTGGCCACACCTCCATACGATGGCGTGTGGTGTGAACACGGGTCTTATACACATTCGAGTCGTTCTTGCCGTACTTCGGATGAACGTATGTGGTGTCACGTTCTATGATGGAACGATGCACGTTGTCAAACACCAGCCATGAAGAGTTGTCGCCTTCGAGCACGAAGACCATCTTTAGGTTGTCACCCAAGTTGTTAGTCGAGAGTGAGTAATCCAGCGGCAGGTCACCCTGCTTCTTACCACCAGCCACACGACCAATCAGTTTCACGCGCGTCTTATCATAGAAATAGGTCTGAGGCACATCCACTTGGAAATCGATGTCCTGCGTCTGACCATTCTCCTTGTAGAAACCATTCTCAACGAAATCGTGTCCGTCCATCACAGCTTGAATCGTGTGCAGACCTTTTGGCATACGGAAGGAGAACTTACCCTCGAAGTCACTCTCTACTGCTCCACCAGCTGAACGCACCTCACGTCCATCCACCAGGAAGCGGGCACCATGCACAGGAATGCTCGTGCCTTCATACATCACCAGACCTGTGAACTTCACACCAGAAACCAACGTGAAAATGCAATCCTTCTCCAGATTCGACTTGTAATTGAAAGTCACAGGGATGCCATCCTGACAGTTCGTGGCCAAGTCTTCTTTCGTCACGCCACCGACCGACAGTTTGTAAGCACCTTGCTGGTAACTCCAATACCTCAGATTGTCAATACGGAAGTAACCCGAATCGTCTGTGACGCAGGAAGCTTCGTCCTTGATGTCGGCACCAGTTCCTGTAGGTGAAGCCGTCACACGCATGCCAGGCACACCTGTACCATCAGTGAAGCGTACATAACCTTCCACCGTACCAGTCTTCACACAGTGACCAAGCACCTCTGCCGTGAAAGTGGAGTCCTTACCCTCACAATCGTTGATGGAACATACCTTATAATAATAGTCGTACACAGGCGAAACCTTCTTGTCCTCATATTCCAAGTCGCTAAGCAGAGAGGCAACGACTTCCCACTCGCTGCCCTCATCCGTCTGACGGCGCCATACCTCAAAGAAGTCAACGTCACCTTCCGTCTTCTGCCACTTCAGCAAGACAGAACTCTGCAAGTCTGTCGTAGCTTCCAGCGAGGTGACATCCACCTTGCCCGTGCTTTCGTAATAGTACTTATGAGAAGGCATGCTGATATCATAAATGACATCATGCACAGGAATGGAGAATTCTTTCTGCACCAGCACAGGAGCATTATTCTTCCAGCCCCACTCTGTCGGGACATTATCGGCCTTTACACCCTGTGCCGTGCCCCACTTTGTTTTATAGTAGCAATCCTGAATGCCTACCCACTGCTGGTTAGATTGTCCAAGGAAAGTGGGTCCATTATCTAGATTGATAATATTAGAGGCTTTTATCAGTTCATAGAAACATTGGTTCAACATCGTGAAGCCATCACCTATACGATTACCCGCAAAACCTTTCCATCCTGATGACGATGATATAAAAGAATTATCATAATATCCTGAAAATGCGCCATTGGTAATGCGGAGGCTTGCCCCATTCAAGATTCTGGCAACCACAGCTCCATGAGCCGCATCTTCGAATCCCACATTCTGCTTGAGGGTGGCGGTGACAAGAAAATTCTCAAGAAAGACCTGTCCGCCATAAACCTGAGAAACAAGACCAGACATAAAACGTCCAGATGAAGCGACACTACCGTTTATAGAGATGTTACCAATGACAGCACCATCGCAAACGTAGCGGAATGGAGCCATATATGCATAATCAGCAGTCAATGCTAAATTCAAATTGTGGCCATTACCATTAAAATTACCCTTGTATGGCGTGTTGACATCATGTCCCACAATGTAACCATCGGACTCTATCCTCACATCATTAGTCAAGATGGCATTCAGGTAAGGTTCTCCCCTATTCACGCGACGGGCGAAATTCCTCATGTCCTCTGTACTTTCTATCTGCACGAAGATGTCACCCACACCCTTGCCAATGGGCGAATTCTTGCCATCCACCACCATCCTCATGTCATAATTCACACACGAACGAGGCAGCTTCACTTCCAACTTCTTCGCACGCCTCTCATCATCCGTCAACACATGGGCAATGCTGTCCACGCGCTGACCGGCACGATTATAGAGGAACATCTCCAGACGCATCTCTGCACGATCGTCCCACACATAATTAACGTCCGTGCGATTCTTCTCATAAGCCCACGTCACCAGCACCTTGTGCTCGACTTGGTCAGACCATTGCGTCTTCACCCATGCAGGATTGTTCAGCGACAAGGTGGCCAGCTGTGGCTGCACATACGCAATGGTTGGGTTCTTGTCCGTGCCCCACAACTGCTGTGCGGCTGCACGAACCACACGGTAGCGCACCAACGGAATGCCAAGATTAGCATCAATCAGCTCTGGCGTCAGCGCAGCGATGAGCGTCGAGTCAACAAACGTATAGTTGACGCTGTCACTATCGTACAACACGCCATCTCCAATGCTCACATAGTCCTCATCCTTACCTGTCAACGAACGCTGCACGTCAAACACATCACCTTCCAGCAAGTCATCCACCTTGAGGTCAGAAACCTTCCACTTCAAGGTCACAGCTCCTGCACTGTCCATATCAGCAGTCAGGAACTTAGGGCTATGCACCATACCCACCTTGCCAATCACCTTCGTGATCGTGCCCTTGACCTCCGACGGCCAAGTCTTGTCAGGCAGGTTATTCTTATCCACAGAAGCAGCCGTCACGTTGATGGTGATTGTGACGCTGTCATGCGGTTCAGTCGCAGGAAGGTTGACAAACCCTGCATAGGCATTCTTCTCCAGTTCGATTCGCTGCATGGACTTCCACAGACCTTCAGCATTCTTATACTTCGCTTCCACCCAGTTGATCACATGGTCGCTGACCACTGGGACACGCAGTGTACCAGCATCCTCAGCCTCCGTACCGGGAATGGCATCGTAAGCCTCAAACATGAAGTCATCAAACTCGATGGTTCCAATATCTTTTCTGTACTCTTCCCCTGTTCCATCTCTGTGATTGAGTGTTCCTTCGACACACAGCGTCAACTTCTGGCCAGCCAAACGAGGAGGATAATACCAGTCCAGTTCTGCGTATGCATTGGAACTGGTGGACGAACGCGTGATGTCGCGCAACTGCTCCGTAGCGGTGATGAGGCAGTATGGCTGCAGTTTGGTGTCATTGGTCAAGTAGAGCAATGATTCATCACGCTGCAAGTTAAGGAACATTCCCTGAACATAATTCTTACTTCCACCATAAGAATCGTTCTCGTGGAAATAAAAGAAGGTCACCCTGTTTCCCTTGCTATCCTTCAGATAGAAGGCGGCGTCATCCAGCGTACGGTTGGCCGTCTTTTCGAAGGCGAGGATTTTCAGGTGAAAGACTCCTGGTCCCTTCGAGTACCAAGTAAAAGCCTGACTTGGAGTGTCAAACTCTCCGTTGTCAGCCCATGTTTCCAGCGGAATGAACCACGCCATCATGACGAGCACCATTCCCGTCAACCATGACAAACACCGTTGTCCAGATGATTGGATGTGAAAGTTCATTGTGTTGTCCATATCATATCATTATTTTATTTGTATTTGTATTGATTTCAGAAATGTTCTATTTCGTGTTAAGTCCCCAAAATGGCACTTCCACCCGCCTATGCATCCGCAAATGTACGTCCGTCGCTGAGCGTAATCTGGAGCGTCGTGTACTCAGAGTGGAAATCGTTCTTCAACCTGTCCAGATAACGGGCGCACTCCCATTTGCACATGGGCAGGTCGTGCAACAGGTAGTTTCCACAGGTCTCAGGCGTTGTGGCAGGCACCTCCGTCTGTGTGAGCATCCACTCCAGGCACTCGATGGTGAGCTGGCGCATCTCCTCCACGCCGTATGCACCCGTCATGATGATGTACATGCCCGTGAGACAGCCCATAGGACCCACATAGACCACATCCTCCTTGACGCGTGAATTGCGGAACCACGTAGCCATCAGGTGCTCGATGCTGTGGATGGCGGCAGGAGCCACCGCCGGTTCCTTGTTCGGTTCCGTGATGCGCAGGTCAAACGTCGTGAATCCCCTATCCACCCGCGACACGTAGATGCCGGGCTTCAGATGCGTATGGTCAATCGTAAAACTCTGTATAACTTCCATCATTCAATTCTTTATTTATCCTTACAAATATATTTTGGTTGCAAAGGTACAAAAAAAATTAATCAAATAACAAAATACTAAATAATTTTTTTGGGGGCTTATCCACTCTAAACCATTTGCGGCTAGCTACGGAAGAAAAAAATAAGAAGAATGGAGAGAAAAATAGTTAAAATATATATGATGGAAAATGGTGCATGAGGGGGGTGTGATATTCTTCCCTAGGAAAGTGTGATAAACTTCCCTAGGAAAGTGTGGCATACTTCCTTAGGGTAGTTAGGCATACTTCCCTAGGGAAGATTTTCAGCCTTCTCGGAGGTAAAGTGAAATATACACGTATCTTCCTCATTATAAAATATTTATATAGTCCTTTACGAAACCTTTGACAAGGGCATCAAAAATGGTCGCAAAACCATCTCATGGAGGGTTCTGCGACCGTAGATAAAAAATCCGGGTGTGTGGTAATTTGTCAGTAAGAATTTACTGACTTGATGGATAGATGTTTGATGATCTTGCTGCGAATGGTTTTTTGTGCTTACAGCTTGACGCTGGAGATGTCGACGAGGCCGTTGACGATGGCGTAGATGGTGAGGCCGGCGGGGGAATGGATCTGGAGCTTGCGGGCGATGTTGCGGCGGTGGGTGATGACGGTGTTGACGGAGATGCAGAGGCGGTCGGCTATCTCTTTGTTGAGGAGCCCCTGCACGACACCGATGATGACTTCGCGCTCGCGGTCGGAGAGGGCTTCGCTGGTGTCCTGTCCGTTCTTGAAGACCATGTCGGAGATGTTCTTGGAGACGTCGTCCTGTCGGGTCAGCCGCTCGAGCCGCTTGATGGCGGGGGTGAAGATGTGGTCCTCGACCTCGGCGTGCTGGCGGAGCCACTCCTCGTTGTTGTAGATGTCGTAGAGGGTGGCAGTGAGCTGGTTGTTGTGGTGGGCATCGGCGGGAAGGTACTTGATGATCATGAGCTTGAGTTCGCGCAGGGTCTTGTCGGTCTGCTCGTGATGCTTGGAGAAGGTGTGGACGTTGTAGTTGGTGAGGGGGCGTCCGTCGAGAAGGGACTGGACGTAGGGGAAGAGGGTCTTCTCCTCGTATTGCATGTGGCGCCGGATTTCCTGTTCGTATTCGTCATAGAACTTGAGGATGAGGCGGCCGACGGGGTCGTTCTCGTTGATGCTCTCCTCGAGCTCGCGGCGGATGAAGGGGAGCTGGAAGTCGAGGTAGTAGGTGTGGCTGGCCTTGAGGTAGTGGAGGAGGGTCGGCACGCTGATCTGCTCGTCGTCCTCGAAGTTGGAGTAGTCGTTGATGGTGAAGTTGACGACCGCGAGGAAGGTGTAGGTGTCCACTCCGTTGAGGCGGCAGGTCTCGCTGACGGTCAGGTCGCCGAAGCCGAGGTTGATGCCGAAGGAGCCCAGTGCCTGGAGGACGCTGTAGTTGTCCTTGATGAGGGTGATCATCTTGTCGCCCGACTCGTACATCTTTAAGTTCTTCATTGCGCTTACGTGATTTATGTGGAATTTCGCTGCAAAATTAACCATTTCTCATGAAACATGCAAGAGCGGGCGTGCAGTTTCATTATTTTTAGGTATTGCCGCATCGGGAGAATCGCCGTACCTTTGCACCCAGTTTTTAATCCAATATCGAATCAGAGATGAAAAAGATTGTTTTCACATTATTTATTATGCTCGCCTGCCTGGCGTCGAATGCGCAAGAAAGTGCGGGAGACAGCGTGATGCAGCACAAGGGAAAGTCGCGCCTGAGCATCGGAGGCTATGGCGAGGCGAACTTCTCCCGCAACTACTTCAGCGACCACGTGAGCCGCTACAGCCAGCCCGAAGAACATAAGAATGACCCCAGCCACGGACGGTTCGACATTCCCCATGCGGTCATCTATCTTGGGTATGACTTCGGTCAGGGATGGACGTTCGGCACAGAGGTCGAGTTTGAGCATGGAGGTACGGGCATCGCCTATGAGAAGGAAGATGAGGAAGGCGGCGAATGGGAGCAGGAGACGGAAAAAGGCGGCGAGGTGGAGCTGGAGCAGTTCTGGATTCAGAAGTCCTTCGCACCCTGGGCCAACATCCGCGCCGGACACATCGTCGTGCCAGTCGGTCTGAACAACGCTCACCACGAACCCTTGAGTTTCTTCACCGTCTATCGTCCGGAAGGCGAGAACACTATCCTACCCTCCACCTGGCACCAGACGGGTGTGTCGTTCTGGGGACGCTCCGGCGACTTCCGCTACGAGGCGCAGTTCTTGGCAGGTCTGAATGCCGACAACTTCACCAACACAGGCTGGATTCACAAGGGTCACAAGTCGCCGCTTGAGTTCGACGTCGCCAACAAGTACGGCGTATCGTTCCGCCTCGACAACTATTCCGTCCCGGGCTTGCGCATCGGACTGAGCGGCTACTACGGCGAGAGCATCGGCAACAGCTATCCACGCAATGCCAACGGGGTGGATGCCCAGTACAAGGGCGTGGTAGCCATCGGAGCCATCGACTTCACCTACAAAGGTCACAACTGGATTGTCCGCGGACAGGCTGACTATGGCTATTTGGGCGATGCCGACCAACTGAAATATGTGTATAACCGTCTAAATTCCAAATCGCCCTACAAGCATTCGGCATTTGTGTCGAAGAACGCATACGCCGTCGGCATCGAGGCAGGCTACGACGTCTTCTCGCAGGTTCAGAGCATGCGTCAGAAGAATCAGCAACTCTATCTCTTCGGACGCTACGAGACCTACAACCCCTACGCCAGCAACACCAAGAACGTGGCATACGACTACACTGCCGTGCAGCGCATGGCTGTGGGCTTCAACTATCATCCCCTTCGCCAGATCGTCATCAAGGGCGAGTACTCGAAGCGATTCCTCAAGAGCCTCTTCAACGACGAGCCCTCTGTGAACATCGGCATCGCCTACGAAGGATTCTTCCTTTAAATATATATAATGTGGGACGTAATAACGAAATAATAATAAAGAAAAGCAATGAAAAAGTTTTTTTACTCAATGGCTGCCCTCCTGATGGGACTCGCCTTCACTGCCTGCAGCGACAGTGACAACAACAATGAGAACAACGATCAGTTCAGCGTCATCATGACCAACCCCGTAGTGGATCAGGACAACTACGGACTGAACACTACCGAGGCCAACTACAGCAGTCAGCAGTTTGGTCAGCAGGCCATCGACAACTGCATGACCTTGATGAACGGACTGGAAAATGCCAACACCGCCATCGCCTCTTCGAAGCTGAGCGAGGAACAGGAGGCTTATCTCCGCAAGGTGCTGGAGACATTGGTCAGCAATGTCATCGTACCCACCTATACGGATTTGGCAGATGATGTAGAGGATCTGGAGAACACTCTCAACGGACTGACCGTCAACACCATTACGCAGGCACAAATCGACCAGGCTTGTCAGGACTTCAAGCAAGCTCGTCAGCACTGGGAGCGTTCAGAGGCATTCCTGATGGGTGCCGCTTCCAACTTCGACATCGACCCCACCATCGACTCATGGCCACTGAACCGCAGCCTGCTGCTCAACTATTTCAATAATGGCATGGACGATGAGATGCTGGAGGATGCCACCATCCTGGGCTTCCATGCGCTGGAGTTCATCCTGTTCCGCAATGGTCAGAACAGAAGGGTGGCTGAACTGCAAGGCAATGACACTTACACCAACTTCCAAGGCATCACCGGCGCTCAGGAACTGGCATACGCCCAGACCATCTGCACCCTGCTGAAACAGCGTTGCTTCCAACTGCAAGTAGCATGGGAAGGCGCAACATCTGCTAATGCTGACCGCGTGGCCGTGGTCGAGGCAGCCCATCTGGAGTACAAGACCGAAAGTGGACTGTCGTATGGCGAAAACCTGATGAAGGCAGGCATCAGCGGCAGCAAGAGCACCTTTGCTACGCTGAAAGCAGCCATTGCACAGGTGCTGAGCGATGACGAAGGCTCTTGCGTAGCCATTTGCAACGAGGTGGGTACAGCCAAGATTGCCAATCCTTTCACAGCTGGCGACATCGCTTACGTGGAATCACCTTATAGCTACAATTCCATCACAGACTTCCGCGACAACATCCGCAGCATCCGCAACGTCTGGTTGGGCTCTACCGACAAGACCGCCAATCAGTACAGCTTCCACACCTTCTTTGCCAGTGTCAAGCAAGAAACTGTCAACAAGAATGTGGAAAATGGCTACGTCGGAGCCATCGAAGCCATCAGCAATATGCCAGCTCCATTCGTGAAGTACTGCAGCGTCGTTTGGGGCAAGGACTTCGATGACCCTGAAAACTGGGACTCCATCACGGAAGACGAAGAATAACAATTACTTTTTAACCCATAACATCTATGATACACGTATCTAAATTAACAAGATTCACATGTATCGGAATGCTGTCAGCCACCATGCTGACAGCATGTTCCGATAATGATGACAACGCCAACGGACTGGGTTCTCTGACCCCAGAAGAACAGGCGTTTGGCAAAGCGACTGGTAACTTCACCGCTGAAGAGTGGTATCCTGGAGGAGAACTTGGAACGACAGAGAAAGCCAGCTACTCGGCTCCAGCTCCTGCCGTCACCAATATTGCCGGCATGGAGGAAGACTTCATCGTTGGTGAAGGATTCTTTGAGAAGCTTTACACCTTCGAGCAGGAACCTCGTAAGGGCTTAGGGCCTGCATGGGTTCGCAACTCATGCATCGCTTGTCACCCCAGCTACGGACACGGCAAGCGTCAGACGGAGTATCGTGCCAACCAGATTGGCAATGGCTATCTGCTAGTCATCTATCATCCTGACAACAATGCCTATATCAGCGAAGTGACAGGTATGCCCCAGACACAGGCCATGTCCCCATTCAAAGCTCCTATCGACGAGAGTCAGATTTCCATCGAGTGGAAGAACGTAACTGAGATGGAGAGCGGTCTGCCCATGAAGTTTGAGGACGGTGAAGAGTACGCGCTGATCTATCCAGAGGTAACGATTCCACAGTCGGCCTTCAACACCAATCCCAAACCCACGAACTACGAGGTACGTTTGGAATCCACCATTGGCATCTATGGCACAGGTCTGCTCGATGCCCTCAACGACGAAGACATCGAGGCGCAATGGTCTGCTGAATCGAACTATGTGGAACTGAATCCTGCCATGTGGGACAAGGAGGCTGGCACGTTCAAACCTTCTGCTTACTACTCTGCAGGCTACAACGACACAGGCAGTCATCGTGGCAATCATGGCCCGCTGAAACGCTTCACCTACGCCATGACTCGTGGCACGTTGCAGGATGGAGCTGGTGCCAATGCCATCTGGAACATCACCAACGTGACCCGTTCCGACCGCCACTTCCTCTACACCACACTTGCATGGGCCAAGGCTCAGAGCGAGGACACAGAGGTCATCCAATATATCAAGGAGCATGGCGCATCCCCATTCAGCCTCCTGCATCCCTACTATGCAGACGGCACTGATGAAGGAATCGCAGCCCGTGTGAACGAAATCTTAAGTTGTTCATCGATCGCCAAGAAAGAGACCTTCGACAACTACCTCTTCAACGGTGCACCCTATAATGGTCAGGATGAGATGAGCGACAAGCAGTACTATCAGTTCATGGTGTGGCATCGTGGCTTGGCTGTACCTGCTGCTCGCAATCTCAACGATGCGCAAGTACAACGTGGCAAAGAGCTCTTCTCGCAAATGGGGTGCGCCCAGTGTCACCGTCCTTCTTGGAAGACAGGTTCAGACAACATGTGGGTGGATGCTGCCACCAAGGCTTACGCTCAGAGCATTGGCAAAAATGCAGCTGACATGTTGCCCAAATATCCCAACCAGACCATTTGGCCATATACCGACATGGTGCAGCATCGCCTCTTCATGAAGAACGACATCCGCACAGGTTGGTGCCGCACCACACCCTTGTGGGGACGCGGACTCTCCCGTCAGCTGACAGGTGCTGACGACAGATTGCATGACTGCCGTGCCCGCACAGTGCTGGAGGCCATCATGTGGCACGGATACTCGAAGTTGTCAGATGGCTACAAAGCCACAGAGAAGTTCTTCCATCTGAAGAAAAAAGACCGTGACGCAGTCGTCAAATTTATCGAGGCTATATAATAATTGGACGGATTATCCGTTTATTAAAACATGAAGAAAATTGTTATCATCCTATATATCGTGGTGGTTGTCGTGATGGCAGCCGCCACGATCATTGAAAACTATCAAGGCACAGAGTTCGTGGATCAACACATCTATGGCGCATGGTGGTTCTCTTCCTTGTGGGCTTTACTGACAGCTGCGGGCATCTTCTATTTTGTGAAGAAGAAAGTTCGGCGCCCCTCTGTCGTTGTGCTTCACTTGTCCTTTGTCGTCATCTTGGTTGGTGCCTTGCTCACCCATCTGATGGTCGTGCGGGGCGTTGTTCCTTTGCGCAAAGGGATACCCACCAACCAATATCTCACTCGCGACATGTTCCTTCATCAACTGCCTTTCACCATCAGACTGGAGGACTTTCAAATTGAATATTATGAGGGTAGCAACGACCCATCCAATTACATCTCTCATGTCACAATTGATGGCGAGCCTGTCACCATCTCCATGAACCATATTGCCAGCCACAGTGGTGTCCGTCTCTATCAGATGGACTTCGACCCCGATCTGCAAGGCAGCATCCTCGCCATGAACTACGACCCGTGGGGCATCCCCGTCACCTACTGCGGCTATGCGCTGCTCTTCGTTTCACTCATCTGGATGCTCATCGACCCCAAAGGTGGGTTCAGAAGTCAGTTGTCCGCATTACGGCAGCGCCGCTTTCCGTTCCTCCTCCTGGCCATACCTCTCTTGGGACTTTTTGTCTTCCTGCTGGTGTTCTTCCTGAGTAAATATTCAGAGGCTAACCACCCGTTGCCTGTGCTCAATTCACCTCTGCTTCCTCTCCACGTTTCCGTCATCGTGATGGCATATACCCTGCTGTTGCTCACCTTCATCAGTTCCCTCATAGCCCTCTTCATGCCCAAGCAGCGTCAACTGATACGCCAACTTTCCCAACTGATGCTCTACCCTGCCCTCACCTTTTTAGGATTTGGCATTTTCATCGGTGCCATTTGGGCAAACATCTCATGGGGCACCTACTGGTCATGGGATCCCAAGGAAACTTGGGCGCTCATCACTTTCATGATCTACGCAGCACCTGCCCATCGTTCCTTCACTCCACGACTCTACCACCTCTACATGACCATCGCTTTCCTCGCCATCCTCATGACCTATTTGGGCGTGAACTACCTCCTCGGAGGCATGCACTCGTATGCTTAAAGCCAACAGCGTATCGATTCCCTTTTGACCGTTGTTTTTGATGAAGAAAGAAAAGTCTTTCCGCGAATTATCGAAAATTACGCGCAACTTTGCACTTTCCCCGCCATCTTTAGCGTTTGATTCAAAATTAATCGCTACCTTTGCAAAGAAATCAAAACAACACATATTTAATATGTATAGAACACATACGAATGGGGAGTTGAGACTCTCCGATGCTGGCAAGCAGGTGACGCTTGCCGGTTGGGTGCAGCGCACAAGAAAGATGGGTGCGCTGACTTTTGTTGATTTGCGTGACCGCTACGGCATCACGCAGTTGGTGTTTAATGAGGAGACGAACGCTCCGTTGTGCGAACGTGCCAACAAACTGGGACGTGAGTTTGTGATTCAAGTGACAGGCATTGTGGCTGAGCGTTACAGCAAAAACAAGAACCTGCCGACGGGCGACATCGAGATTGAGGTGAGCGAGTTGACGGTGCTGAATGAGTCCATCACCCCACCCTTCACGATTGAGGACAATTCGGACGGTGGTGATGACTTGCGCATGAAGTATCGCTATCTGGACTTGCGTCGCAATCCTGTGCGCAAGAATCTGGAACTGCGTCACAAGTTCTGCATCGCTGTGAGAAACTATCTGAGCAACCTCGGTTTCCTCGAGGTGGAGACGCCTATGCTCATCGGTTCCACTCCTGAGGGGGCACGTGACTTCATCGTGCCTTCACGCATGAACCCCGGACAGTTCTATGCGCTGCCACAGTCTCCCCAGACGCTGAAGCAGCTCCTGATGGTGGCAGGCTTCGACCGCTACTTCCAGATTGTGAAGTGCTTCCGCGATGAGGACCTGCGTGCCGACCGTCAGCCTGAGTTCACGCAGATTGACTGCGAGATGTCGTTTGTGACACAGGAGGACATCATCCAGACATTCGAGGGCATGGCCAAGCACTTGTTCAAGGAGTTGCGCGGCGTGGAGATTGAAGGCGACTTCCTCCGTCTGCCCTGGATCGAGTGCATGAAGCGTTTCGGTTCTGACAAGCCCGACATGCGTTTCGGCATGGAGTTTGTGGAGCTGGACGATGTGCTGAAGAAGGGCACGTTTGCCGTGTTTGACAATGCTGCATACATCGGTGGCATCTGTGCGCCCGATTGTGCCACCTATACAAGAAAGGACATCGACAAGCTGACAGAATGGGTGAAGCGTCCGCAAATTGGTGCCAAGGGCATGGTGTATGCCCGTGTCATGGAAGACGGCAGCGTGAAGTCATCGGTGGACAAGTTCTACACGCCCGAAGACTTGCAGGCGCTGAAGGAAAAGATGAATGCCAAGCCAGGAGACCTCATCCTGATCCTCTCTGGCGACGATGCCATGAAGACCCGCAAGCAGCTCTGTGAACTGCGTTTGGAGATGGGCGAAAGACTCGGCTTGAGGGACAAGAACAAGTTCGCCCTGCTGTGGGTGACGGAGTTCCCGATGTTCGAGTGGAGCGACGAGGAGCAGCGTCTGATGGCCATGCACCATCCGTTCACTCACCCGATGGAAGAGGACATTCATCTGCTCGACACCGACCCTGCCGCCGTACGTGCTGACGCTTACGACATGGTGTGCAACGGCATCGAAGTGGGCGGTGGTTCCATCCGTATCCACGACCCGAAGCTGCAGGCCAAGATGTTCGAGATATTGGGATTCACGCCAGAGAAGGCAGAGGAGCAATTTGGCTTCCTGATGAACGCCTTCAAGTATGGCGCGCCTCCTCATGGTGGTCTTGCCTACGGACTCGACCGCTGGGTGAGCATCTTTGCCGGTCTCGACTCCATCCGCGACTGCATCGCCTTCCCCAAGAACAACAGCGGACGCGACGTGATGCTCGATGCCCCATCATTTGTAGATCAGAAACAATTAGACGAAGATTTCATTGCACTTAATTTGCCACAGGAATAACAAATGCAACTCACCTTTTTCAGCCTTGGAAGCGGCAGTTGCGGCAATTGTTACTATCTTGCGACAGACACGGAAGCCATCATCATCGATTGTGGCGTTGGCATCCGTCGATTCAAGAAGAACATGATGGAATATGGTCAGAAGGTGAGCAAGGTGAAAGCCCTGCTCATCACCCACGACCATGCCGACCACATCAAAACCGCCGGCAAACTCAGCCAGGAATACAATTTACCAGTCTATGCCACTCCACTCATCCACGAGGGAATGGACAAGAACTGGCAAAACTCTGTCAAGATACCTGTGGAGAACCGCCATCACATCGACAAGGAAGAACCCTTCGAGATTGGTGGCTTCCGCATCACGGCCTTCTCCCTGCCCCACGACGCCTCTGAGAACGTCGGCTACTACATCGAGGTGGGCGACTACCGATTCACCGTGATGACCGACGTGGGCGACGTGACGGAGAACGTGAAGCAGTACATCCTGAAGAGCACGCACCTCATCCTCGAGTCCAACTACGACGAGGAGATGCTCCGCTGCGGACACTACCCCCAGATTCTGAAGGAGCGCATCGTCAGCGGACATGGGCACCTCTCCAACAAGAAGGCGGGCATGGTGCTGGCTGAGAACTTCCACCCCGACATCAAGAACGTGTGGCTCTGTCACCTCAGCGAGGAGAACAATCACCCCGAACTCGCCCGCAAGACCGTGGAAACCATCCTGCGCAGCTTCGGCATCATCGCCGGCGTGGACTTCACGCTCGACGTCCTCCGACGCAAGATACCCACGGGGCCTTTCGAACTCGGAGAAGTGAAAAACCGCCAATACAGCCTTCCTTTTGAGGGGTAAAATTCTTAATTAAACAAAAAAACACCCGTTTTCTCAAGAAAAATTCGTACCTTTGCATAACTTTTCGTACACTATCGGGAAGCAAAATAAAGCATGGAAGCAAAGAAAGTACTATTCATCACCACAGAAATCGAGCCCTTCGTTCCAGAGAACAAGAATTCTCTGAAGGGTCGCCTCTTGCCACAAACAATCCAGGAACTCGGCTACGAAATCAGGACATTCTGCCCCAAATGGGGAGTCATCAATGAGCGCCGCAACCAGCTGCACGAGGTTATCCGACTCTCAGGCATGAACCTCATCATTGACGAGACCGACCACCCCCTCATCATCAAGGTGGCCAGCCTCCCATCCGCCAAGTCCCAGGTCTATTTCATCGACAACGACGACTACTTCATGAAGCGCGGCATCCTCACCGACAAGGAAGGCAAGGAATATGCCGACAACGGAGAGCGCGCCATCTTCTATGCTCGTGGCGTGCTAGAGACCGTCAAGAAGCTCGGATGGGTACCCGACGTCATCCACTGCTACGGATGGGCCACCGCACTGGCACCCTTCTACATCAAGCAAGCCTACTACGACGAGCCATCCTTCCGCGACGCCAAAGTGGTGATGGAGATATCCCCCAAGGAATTCCAGCGAGACTTCGGCACTGAGAGCGCCACCTTCGTCGAGTACAAAGACGCCCACTACGCCGACATCCAGGACATCTGCAGCGAAGGCTACGGACACACCGAACTCGAGAAGATAGGCGTGAAATTCTCCGATGGCGTCATCATCGAAAACAACGACGTCGATCCCGCCATCATCGAATACGCCAAATCCCTGGGTCGCCCCGTGCTCCCACCCGTCGAAGGCGACACCTTCAACGAGGCATACAGCGAATTCTACCAAAAGATATTTGCAGGCGAATAACCACCATGAACAAGAAACTCACACAACTCCTCCTCGCCGGGGTCACCGCACTCATCGCACTCACAGCCTGCGACGACAACACCGCAACGCTGGGCGTGGAAATGATGCCCAAGTCCGACCTCGTCACAAAAACCTACCAGGCCTACGACGTCACCACCGAGTCCTACCCCGTCGGCGACGCAGTCCTGGCACGAACCAACAAATCATACCTCGGACGATTCACCGACCCCGAGACCAACACCACCGTCATGAGCGACTTCATGGCACAGTTCCACAACGACGAAGGATTCAACATCCCCACCACCGTCCACGACGACGTCTGCACGCGCTTTGACCTCCGACTCTTCATCGACGAATTCGTGGGTGACTCGCTCCAGTCCTTCAAGCTCAGCGTCTATGAGCTCAACCAGCCCCTCGACCCCAACGCCGACTACTACACCAATATCAACCCCGCCGACTACTACGACCCAGACTCAGAACCCATCGCCGTCAAGTGGTTCACCCTCAGCGACCGAACCATCACCGACACCGAACGCTGGGACAAATCCTACTCCAACAACATCCTCGTGAGCCTGCCCACCGAACTCGGCACACAAATCATACGCGACTACCGCCAGCACCCAGAGCACTTCGAAAACACGCTCACCTGGCAGCAGAGCGGCAACCCATGCAGCAAGGGTCTCTACTTCAAGCTTGAGCACGGCGACGGAGCCATGGCATACATCAGTCTCGTGCAGCTCAACATCTTCTACCGATACTACGAAGACGTCATCTCACGCGACACCGTCAGCATGGCATCTTTTGCAGCCACCGACGCAGTCGTGCAGGCCACACGCTTCGAAAACACCAACCTCGAACGCCTGCTCGATGACACCAGCGCCACCTATCTCAAGAGCCCAGCCGGCATCTTCACTCTCGCCACTATCCCCGCTGAGCAGATCAACGTGAACGACACCATCAACTCGGCCAAGCTCACCCTCACACGCTACAACGACCAGGTCGACAGCCCCTTCAAGCTCGGCATCCCCAAGACCGTTCTCCTGGTTCGACTCGACGACTACCTCAACGGATTCTTCGAAAACTACAAGACCAACGACAGCAAAGAATCCTACCTCGCCACCTTCGACAAAGGCACCAACACCTACAAGTTCGAGAACATCGCCCGACTCATCACCCGCATGGCCAAAGAAAAGCAGGAAGGCACAGCCACCGAAAACTGGAACAAAGTCCTCATCATCCCCGTCGAGCCCACCAAAGACTCCAGCGGCAAGATTGTCAAGCTCAACCACGACTTCAGCATGAACAGCGCCCGACTCGTCGGCGGACAGGGCAACCCCCTCAAACTCGAAGTCGTTTACACCAACTACAAATAGAAAGTCTTCCGACCACGCTCCTCACCCAACGCGACCATTATGACCGTTCTCGTTGATGAAGATGACCATATGTTTACGTCCGATTGTAAACGATGGGGTAACGTTTCGTTACTCCATCCATATCTACACTCGTCTCTAAACCTATTTTTTCTTGTCCTCCAGGAAGCGGCGTTTCTTGGCACTCATCGGGCGAGCTTCCTTCGCGGCTTTGGCGGCGGCACGGGCAGCGTTCTCTGCCCTGCGTTTCTTGGCTTCCGCCTGACTCTGGCGGCGTTTCATGTCACGGATGCGTGCTTGCTCCTTCCGCTTCTCCAGCTTTTCCTGACGCAAAGCTTCCCTTGCCGCGTCGCGTGCCTCCACTTCCGCCTTGCGTTTCGCGGCCTTCTCTTCCTCACGAGCCAGCACACGCGCATGATAATCAGGGTCGGACAGGAGTTCCTTGCGGAAAGGTGTGGCGAGCAGGTTCAAGACCAATTTCGTCACTTTGGTGCGGGCATAACGCCAACTCTTGCTCTCCGCTTCGCAAAGCACGGTGCCGTCAGAGAGCACAGCTTTGGCGCGGTGCAACCCTTCATCCGTCTCTTCCATCTCGATGCCGAGCCTTCGCCCGTCTGTCTGTCGCACCATCACATCAGCCTGTGCCAGCAGGTCGCTGTTGCGTTTCTTGTGAAGGAACACATGTTCGCTCTCGTTAATGATATACTTGGCTATGAACCAGTTGCGGACATCTTCATCCAGCGTGGCCACATAGCCGAAGACGGCATACACAAAGATGTGCTTGTGGCTGCTGATGTCAAAATTCTCGCCAGCCCGCACAAACTGCTTCAGTTTCAGTTCGTCGAACAGCCGTTCCAGCCGTTCGCTGCGGAAGAGGTTGCCCAAGACATGTTGCAACTTCGTACCCTCACCCGTATAATAACGGTAAAGCACCTGCGCCACCATACCCTTGAACACGAACATGCCAGCAAACACATAGCGGCTGTTGCCCTTGTCTGGGGCTTCGTAGAAGGAGCTGTGCGTCAGCACTTCACACAATTGGTTGCGCGAGAACAGCTTGCGAAGATCCTTATATTGCGGATCGTCCCAAGCCTTGAAATTGTCCTTCGGACGAGGTTGCTGTAGTTGTTTTTCCTTCATCATATTGAGCGGGTGACGGGAATCGAACCCGCGCCTGCGCACTGGAGGTACGCCGAATCAAGATCTGAAGTCTTGCGTGCTGCCACTACACTACACCCGCAACATTTTCGAAAGGCAAAGATACGAAGAATCTTACAAACAACAAAATATCTCTCTGTTTATTTTTCTTTCCCAAACGAATTCAGGCGGCCGTTGCGGGTCGCCTGAATCGTTTTGGGGTTGCGCTGCGAAGTTACGCACAGATTCTTTATTGTGTCAGCGCGATACTGAATTCCTTGGCCATATTCAATCCGTTCCACTTGTCGTCCACCACGATGACCTTGCCTTTGTGGGTCTTGCCGGCTGTGTAGCCGTATTTCTTGGCAAGTTCGCCGTTGATTCTCCACTCCAAGAGGAAAGGATTCTGAGCCTTGATGAGTTGCTTGTTCGCGTCGTTGTAGGCAATCCACTTGCCATCAATCTTCACCTCTGCACCTGGAATGTCGAAGATGACACCCTTGTAGTAGCCCTTGGTGAGCGAGGCTGTACCTGTGGTTTTCACAGAAGTGGGAATACTTGTAGGCATGAGATATTTCTGGAAGAAGCCTGCAGGATTGATCAAATGGAGAGGTTGAGTTTCTGGCTGACCTTTGTAATTATCGCTGGTATCTCCATCACCATTCAAATCTAATCTTATGTGATCTGTAAGAGAAGTGGATCTAATCATTTTTAGTAAATCATCTACATCTTTTACTTCGGCAAACATCTGAAAACATAGATCACACATAGCTAGATTGACATAGTTTGTATATGAGGTAGCATATTTTCAATCTGCTCCGATTATATTTCATGCAGTATCTGAATATGGAAAAGTACGTCCGGAAAAAAGTATATCAGGATGAAATCATACGGGGAATCTGCTGCTTCATGAGATATTGCCGGTTTGATCCACATTTCACTGAGCATTAGTTCATATAGTGACTAATATGTGACTGGTAGCTTGACTATCATTTTTTCAGTTTGCGTAAGAAGGTAATCCATATATGCAGGAAGGATCGGGGTCTATATCTTGCTGAAAAATTTTATTCTTTAGAACTCAATTATCTGTAAAGATATTTGATCACGCTATCCAGATAATAAAATTCGGTAGTCTTCAAGCATCTTTCAGTTCTTTCCATGCTTCTTTCAATGTTTCATTTGTAGAACCTTCTACATATATTGAATTACCAAATATATATATATGATTTGGATTATTGGATGCTAAATCATATAGGGTGTCGTCCCAACTATTATTGTAAGCAATTTCAAAATGGCAATGTTTTAATAGGGTATTGAGTATGTTCCATTCATCGTGAGCATGGTTGCTGGCTTCTTTCCAAGAAGCTTGTCAGATTGTTTCATAATTATCGTATCATTTAGGGTATTCTCATGTCATACCTGTATGGAGTCTATCCATTAGTTGCTGGTATTCCTCAGGAGAGTGAGATCAAGCACCATATTTTCGCATCATGTCTCTAATTTTGGTAGCTTCTGCAACTCTGAGGTGTTCGATATGATTATACGCTTCAACATCTCACCAGTTTATCTGGCCTATGATAGGCAGGATATCGACTGGAGCGAGGTGTTTGATTGCCATTGCTTGATACTCCAATGGAGCAATCGTCTTGGTGATTTTCTCTTCCACCGTTTTGCCATTAGACCCTTTAATGGTGATGATGATGGTACATTTCCCTACATTGGAGAACGTGAAGTGATAAGGAGCTTTCACCACTGTTGTCTTCCCGGCCATCTCGATAGCCACCTGTTGCAGCTGGATGCCGTCGGCGAAGGTGATTCATTTCATGATATCTACTTCTTTATCTACTTGTATGGAGAGGTTGCGAAGGGTCTCCAAGCCGTAGATGCTGTCGGCGATGAGTGTGATTTCCGCTTTAGCATCCTCTCAATCTTCGTCGGTCACGATGATTTCCAGTTTCCCTGCCGCATTGAGGGTGGTTCCTGACGTAACGTCTGCACCATTGAGTTTCAAGGCGACTTTGCATTTCTCTGTTCTGGCGTCGCTCCAGGTAGCCACAACTTTGTCACCTATCAGGAGTTGGCGGTCGGCGATGGTCACTTTGGTTCCTCCAAAGACGTTCACCTTCGCTTGTTTCAGGGTGATGACAGGCGCTTCGTTGTTGACGGTGAGCTTGATGTTCACCGTTGAGGTTTTCCTGTCTTTATCCGTGACGGTTATCTCTAAGATGCCGGCTGTTCTGATAGCGCTGCCCAGTTTGGTTTCTTCGTCGTTCAGTTTGAAGGAAAGGGTGCAGTTGGGCGTGTTGTCGTCCGTCCACGAAACAACGGCTTCGTCTCCCATCAGAATCTCATTGCCTTTCCTTGAAATGGTCTTTCCCTTGGTGACATCCATTTCTGCCTGGATGAGGGTCACCTCTGGCGCTCCTTCGTTGATGACAATGGTGATAGCGGCTGAAGAAGACAGACCTTCGCCATCCTTCACAAGAATGGAAAGGGTTCCCTTTTCTTTAAGTGTTGTGCCTGACTTGATGTCCTTGTCATTCAGTTTGAGGGTGATGGCGCATTTTTCGGTATTGTCATCTTCCCAAGAAGCAACAACTTCTTCGCCGATAAGAACTTGATTGCCGTCGATGGAAATTTCCTTCCCTCCAAAGATGTCCACTTTCTCCTTATGGACAGTGACCTCAGGAGCATGATTGACGAGGGTGAGTTTGAGGGAAGTTTTTGCGGAGTTCCCTGAATCATCTGTCACGCTGACTGTCAGCGTTCCCCTTTCTTTGAGTGTGGCGCCTGTGACGATGCTGTTTCCGTTGAGTGACAGGCTCACCTTGCAGGTCTTGGAATAGTCGTCTTTCCATGATGCCACCAAGTCTTCCCCTATGAACAGCTGGTTATCATTGATGCGCACAACCTTTCACCCAGTAATGTCCATACTGGATGACAAAAGGCTGATGGTAGGTGGAGTGGTGTCCACAAATTCATCAGAACTGCTGCATGCCATAAAGAAAGGTGTTGCCAAAGATGCGGCAACTGCTCAAATGAATAAAAGTCTTTTTCAGGTCATAGTTTTGGTGCAGGTTTTCGGGATTCCTCCGTCCGCATTGAACGTTTCACCGAGGTTGAGGATTCCGACCGCAGCGAAACGACGTCATTTTACCATGTGCCTATCATCGGACGGCAGCCGTGACAATTTGCCTCCATATCCCTATGCAGCTTAATAAGTCACACTTTCCATTCCCCGTCCTTGCACCGTCGCTTCGAGTCTTTCCTTTTCCGCCTGCCGGGCTGTGAACGCCGATAAACGCTACCCCCGACCGCAGCCTCCGCCCCACGCTCGCGAACTGGACTCATCCAGTTAAACATCAATTTTCGATTGCAAAGTAAGTGAATAAATGTGAAACCGCCAAATATTTAGGCCATTTTTTTTTCATTTAAGCACCCAAAACGTACCCAAGGAGTGCCTCCGATGTACATCCGATGTACCTCCGATTCCCAAAATCAGAGTTATGCTGCAGGAAACTCGAGTCAAATGAAAAATGACTCGAGTGAAGAGAAATCGTAGGTCGACATACGAGCACAAAAGATACGACGTTTCGTGGTCAACGATACGGCATATCAAAGGGAACGAAACGCCGTTTCGTTCAGATATTCTCAAGAGAATTTTCAAGTTTGCCGACGGCAATGCATCAAAGAGCCGGCGGCAAAAGGCAAGAGAGCCGTCGGCAATCTTTGGAAGGTGGGTCTAGGGTCGCCTATGAGCTCAAAATCTTCAGAAAATCGAATCAGAAAATCTTGGGGGACAAAATAATTTGAATTTTTTCGCAAAAAGTGCTAACATATACCTAACACCTACCTGTTGCAGAAAACAGCATCAAATATCGTCGTTTTGCTACCATTTTGAGAGGGATTTATGATTGATCCTCGCCTTCATTCTTCTCTAGCAGCAAATAATCGCTGGCTTTTTCATCAGAGATGACGGAACGCACGCAGCTTCAACTGGTTACAATTTGTAACCGTTTCATTTCCTTCCTTTACAAGTCTGTGTTTTAAGACCTTCCAATAGTTGCGGGGGTTAGGGCTGTCAGTTAGGACACCACACACATCTACTATAGAGAAATACCATTTCTCCTGTTCATCGTCCCACACCGTGCGGACTTTACGTTCTTCAAACAGTTGTATTGCTTGTTTCTTGGTCATGTTTTGTTGCTTTCAGATTGTTATTGGTTTTTCGTGTGCAAATATACAGATTCCTTCACAAACGAACAAATATCATAAGGAGAAAATTACGAACTAAGTCAGAAAAGCAAAATAGAAACACCAAACTTTCAGGAAGTTCTTTCAACAGAGCACGACTATTTATCAGCAGAGGCAGGTTATTGGGCAATAAGGCAGGGTTATTGGGCAATAAAGGCACGTTATTGGAAGGGCGAAAATGGTCGAAAAGTGCCGTAGGGGTACCCTAGGGTTACCCTAAGGTTACCGTAAGGTTGCCCTTGGGTTTAAAAACAAGGGAATGTGTTAGGTTAACCGCAGGAAGCGGGAGGCTTTCCCGATCAGAGTAGAAAGCCTTGCCAGTCGGAGCGGGAGGCCAAAGCAACAAGCGGATAGTTACTCGTAAGGAAAAGGATAGTTTCTCGGTAAGAAACCACCCTTTTCCTTACTTTAACTTTGCAGCCAAATATAAGAGTCTTAATAACTCTTAATATGAAGTGGTTCAATAAATCGATAACAAGATGAAGATAAATCACAGTTTTTTCTTACCTTTGTTGTAGAAAGGAAGGATTAACTGCCGGAGGTCAACCCAGTTTGTTTACCAGGTGCACAGCCTATTTCTCGTTACAAGCCCTCCGGATTTCAAGCTGCAAATTCCAAATAGGAAGATAGGCTCGGAGCCTAATTAAAGTAGTGGCAACCCACAGCTTTTCTTCAGTTAACCGCTTCCTGTAATTAAAACCGGCTACAAAGGTATGAAAAAAATCATTATCGGCATCGACATTTCTAAAGAAAAATTAGATGCAACCGCAATTGACGTGAGAAGCGGGCAGTTACAAATCATCAAACTGGGCTACCAGACGTTTGAAAACCGCCCCATGGGCTTTCGCAAGATGCTTGTGTGGTCAAGGCATCTCTTGGCTGAGGCGGGACTTGAGGACGTCCTTTTCTGCTGCGAGACCACGGGAGGCTTCGACCGGGGACTGTGCGACTACATCTACACCAAAGGGCTGGACATCTGGCGGGAGAGCGCCCTCCAGATCAAGCAGAGCAGCGGCATACACAGGGGAAAGGATGACAAGGCGGACTCCCTGATGATTGCAGAGTATGCCATGCGCCATCTGGACAAGGCTGTCTATTATGAATCCCCGGACAAGACAGTCCGCGAGCTCAAGGCGCTGCTGCTCTACCGCCACAAGCTGACTCAGGAGAAGACTGCCAAGAAGGTCAGGATGAACCAGCTGAAGAGCACTGCTGCCAGAAGCCATTCCATGACCTTCATCCTGCGTGACTCCGCCAGAGGCGTGAGGACACTGGAAAAAAGCATCAGAGAGTGCGACAGGCAGATACGGGAACTCATTAAAAGCGAAGAGGCGCTTAAAAGGAATTATCATCATCTCACCTCCATCAGAGGCATCAATATCGTCAACGCCACCGCCATGATTGTCTACAGCAACAACTTCAGAAACATCAAGGACGCCAACAAGATGGCAACCTATTATGGAGTGGCTTCCTTCAGGACAAAGTCTGGAACCAGCGTCGACAAGAGAGCCGAGGTGGGACAATACTCCAACTCCACGCTCAGAATGTATATCACACAGGCAGCAAGTTGTGCCATATCAGAGAACGGCATATACAGGGAATACTTCCTACGTAAAACAGCAGAAGGGAAAGCCTATGGGATTGTCATCAACAACGTCAAGAACAAACTCATACACCTTGCCTTCTCATTAGTCAAGAACGACATGGATTATGAGCAGAATCATGAACTGATGAGGGTGCAAAATGAGAAAAATGTGAAATCGTCTCACAATTAGAGAAAATTAACTATTAATATTTGGACAAAAACATAGGAAGCTTTAAGGCCATCAAATCCTCTTTTGTCGCCACATTCGTCATCTGAACCATATTGGCCATTCTGCGGAACTCCACAAAGGCACGCATGATGTTTCGATTAATGGCAATAGCAACAGAAGAACGAAGAACACTACCAAGCATAGCCACTCCCAGTTCTGGTACTCGAAGCAGTTTTTTCTGGAACGAGTCCTAAATATTTTTCCGTCCCGTTGTAAAAAGTATTAGAACGCGTCATAGAAAATGACCCGTCACAGACCCTGAGTTAACTCATTTCATCGATCGAGTTAACTCGTTTGATGAATCGAGTTAACTGGCGTAATTTCAGGTCAGTTCTAACCCAAAGCAACAAACAGATGGAGCATTACGACAAACTTATGGTTTCTTACCGAGAACC
>JAFXVS010000034.1 GCA_017534815.1 Bacteroidaceae bacterium
TAATTCTACGGTCTTGCTGAAATCGACCACGGTGGAACCCGATACCAATGGGTAGTAGAGTTCATCATCATCTTCAATCTTGTAATAGACATTGCCCCAAGAGGAGGTGTTGGGGATGACCTCCGTCAAGTCCACCCATTTGGGCAATGAATCAACGGTGTAAATGTGTCCGTTCAGTTGGTCGATGTTGAAGGCAACCTGACTGCCGTACAGGGTTTTCGAAATGATGGTGTCTTTAGCGTTTCCGTGTTGGTCGTACTTCTTGGACAGGACATCACAGGTGATGCTGTTGATAGAGAAGCCCGTAATGGCACACTCAGGCGTCGTTGCAATTGTGTCGTCCTTCATGCATGCCACCAATGTGAACACCGAAGCCATCAACACAGCCATGCTCCTGAACGTATGCTTTATATCTATTTTCTTCATTGTTCGTAATAAGCCAATATACAAAACGGTGCAAAATTACGAACAATTTTTGCATTGACGAAGCGTTACGCCCTATTTTAACGGATTTTATGCTATATTAAGAGAAAAAAGAAGATAAAAAGAATTTAATCTAACAATTTCACCAGTTCTTTCATTCCCTCACTAGCTCCCTTCATAATGTGGCGGATGCCTAAGGTGTGGTCGTAGGGCACATCTTTGGGATCAATGAGGTAAATCTTGCAATGCTCGTTGGCATAATTCAGCAGTCCGGCGGCTGGATAGACGTTGAGTGACGTGCCAATGACCACGAGGATGTCTGCCTGCATCACCTTCTTGATGGCAGGTTCAATCATGGGTACGCTCTCGCCAAACCATACGATAAACGGACGTAATTGGCTACCATCCTTTGCCTTATCCCCCATCCGGATGATGGGATTGTCTTCGGGTAAGGTAATGATGCAGTTGGGATCATTCGGGTTGCGTGATGACGTGGCTTTCATCAATTCACCATGCAGATGGATAATGTTCTTGGAACCAGCACGTTCATGTAGATCATCCACATTTTGTGTGATGACCGTCACATTGAACTTGTCTTCTAAACTGGCCACAAGTTTGTGCCCTTCATTGGGCACTACGCTGTTCAGTTGTTGGCGACGTTCATTGTAGAACGTCTGTACCAGTTCTGGGTCACGTTCATAGCCCTGAATGCTCGCCACTGCCTCTACTGGATACTGTTCCCAGAGACCACCGCTGTCGCGGAAGGTGCTGATGCCGCTCTCTGCAGACATCCCTGCACCTGTAAGGAATACTAAGTTTTTCATATATTCTTAACTTTAACCTTAACGTTGACTTTAGCCTTTAATATATAATCATTCTGCTAATACGCCACCTTACACATGATGCCGAGTTTCTCCACTTGGGCACCAATGGCATCCAATACTTCGTGAGATGCCTTCTTCAGTCCGTGGGCAGGAGTTTCACGGTCAATCGTGTAGATCATCACCTCTCGTGGACGTATTTCACCAATGGCTTTCAGCCAAGGCTGCACAAAAGCTTCTCCAGTGTTATCCACTGGTTCTCCTCTGTGTTCACCTTGCATGAACATTGTCTGAATGATGCAACGGTCACCAAACTCTTTCAGACGAGCGATGATCTTCTCTACATCGTAGGTGCCGTTGGGACGATCCACCAGATTGATGTAATCGGCAGAGATGGTGTCGAGTTTACAGATGTTGTTATCCACCTTGCAAAGGGCATCGAACACAGGCTGCCGCAGAATTTGAGTGGCATTGGTCAGCACACTCACCTTAGCCTGTGGGAAATAGCGGTCACGTAAGGCAAGGGCACCGTCGATGATTTCAGGGAACTGTGGATGAAGGGTGGGTTCACCATTGCCTGCAAAGGTCAGTACATCGGGTGTTGGCCCTTCTTCTTTCATTTTGCGGAGATGATACTGGAGGGCGCGCAGCACCTCGTCCTGTGTTGGCATCTTCTGCTGGGGCACAAAATCGTGGTTGAAGCCGCACTCACAGTAGATGCAGTCAAACGAACAGCACTTGCCATCTCCTGGCAAGAGATTGATGCCCAGGGAGGTGCCGAGTCGGCGACTCCGTACTGGACCAAAGATAGGACTTTGATAGAGGACTGTCATAATGGTATGCTTTTTAGTGGCTATAGTCTCGATCGTTACTATAGTTCTTATGGTTATTCATTCGATCATATATCCATCCTGTCAAGAAGAAGAACGCCACTGCTACAAAGAATCCGCAGATGGAATCGATGAGGTAATGTGCCTGGATATAGACTGTTGCGCAACACAGCAATATGTAAAACGGCATCATGACCCAGAAGAGCCATTTGTTGTGGGCTTTCCAAGCCAAGAGCATCGTCACGGTACTCATCCCTACGTGGCTGCTGGGGAAGGCAGCGGTAGGACGTTCGCCTATTTCTTGCGCACCCTGCACCAACTGACTGAAGACACCTTTGATTTCGGGCATCAGCATTTCCGTATGTGTCTGGAAGTAATAACCTAAAGCAGGAAAGACCCCAGTATCGGCTGTTTCCACGCCTACAGCCTTGAAATAAAACTGAGGACCAGCGACAGGCAAAAACTCGAAGATGACATAGAAGAGGAAGAAGGAGGCAAGGAAGATGAATCCAGCCCTGTCTGCCTCTGAATAGCGGCACAGCAGGTAGAAGATGAGCATTGCCCCCATCATATAATAATAGACATAATAACCCATGTTGAAGGTTTCGCTCCAGAAGGTGCTGGATAGGAGGGTGTTGAACACCAGTGCTGGTTGGCATCCAAAGAGCGTCTGGTCAATTCCTGCGAAGACGTGATCAAGGTAAGGATATTGTGAACAGAAATCGTAAGTCTCTGGGTACCAAGAAATCAAACCGAGTAGGGGAGCGCAAACTCGTAGGATGCGTAAAGCACGGCAAGGGAAGAGACGGTAGATGCCATAAACGACTCCCATTGCCGCAAGCATCACCCCACGGGTGACCATCATGCCCATTGGATCGGCAAGTTTGGTCCAATAGATGCCAATAAGGACAGTGGTGTACAGCATGTAAATTAGCGTAAGACTTTCTATGCTCCAAAGTCCTTCCTCGTATTCTTTCTTAAAATAATCTTTGAATGTCATTGATGATGATTATATCCATTTGTTTTCTTTATACCAATTGATGCACTCCTTCACCCCTCGTTCCAGTGGCCATTCAGGCACGAAGCCCAAGTCCTTCTTCAACGGTGTGATGTCACATTGCCAGTTTCTCTGCTTCATGATGCGATACTTGTCGCCGTTCAGCGTGCTGGCTTTATGGGTGAGTTTCGAGCACCCCTCTGCTATTCTGCTGATGATCCAAAGCATCCATAAGGGAGCCTTGATGTGCAGTACGTTCTTTACACCCAACTCCTTCTGAATGAGGTCACTGAAAGATCGACTGTCGTAATTGTGTCCATCGCTCACTAAGTAGGTCTTTCTGTCAGCCACCTCTGCCTTTCCAATCGCTGCGAATATCGCTCCCACCAAGTCACGAACATAGACAAAGGTAATCACCTGCTTCTTGTACCCCACCGCAAAGTCAATGTGCTGCTTGATGCTTTTTGCCATCATGAAATAGTCTTTTTCTCGTGGACCATACACACCAGTAGGACGGAAGATGGTGTACCTTATCCCAGATTCTTTTAGAAACTGTTCACTCTTCACCTTGCTCTCCCCGTAAGCCGTATTCGGCATTGGAGTGTCTGAAGCCACCATATCGTTGTAGGTGCCGTCGGCATTCTGTTCCTCGCGGATAGGGCCTAATACACTGAGGCTGCTCACGTAGAGGAACTGGTCGGGTATCATATCCAACGCTTCAAGTGTTTTGACTAAATTCTGGGTGCATTGGAAGTTGTGCAGGTCGAAGTCTTCCCTCTTCAAACATTTCGTTGCACCGGCTGCATGGATGATGACGTCCCATTTGCCTATAGCTTTTTGATAGGCGGACAATTGTGAGCGTAGTCGCCCTGCATCAGTCATGTCGAGGGTGGCAAACTTCAGTCGTTCGTCCGTCAGCCATCGGCGGCTGGACTGTTCCCTCATGCCTGCCCAAGTTTCCATTCCTCGCTTCAGTCCCTCCTCGCAAAGGAAACTACCGATGAAACCGCTTGCACCTGTAATCAGTATCTTCATTTTATCCAATTTGACTGCAAAGGTAGGAATTTTAAGTGAAAATTCTTCACTTTTCACTTCTTTTATGTATATTTGCAACCAAATATAAAAGAATGCAACTATGTCTAAGAAGGAATCAAGGCTGGTGAAGTCCGGCATCAACAAGCGTGAATTGACAGAAAAATTGAACGACTATCTGTCTCGGAACCAAGGCAGGCCGCTCACGTTGAAAAACGTGTTCAGTGAAATGGGACTGACAAAGCACCCGCTGCGAATGCTCTGCGTCGATATCCTGAACGAGATGCTCAACGAGGGCGAGATTGTGAAAAACAACGACGGGAACCTTGTCTTTAGAGGCACGTCTCATACGATGGAAGGCATTTTCAGACGTACTGGTGGAGGCTTGAATTTCGTGGACACGGATGATGGTGTGGGCATCTCCATCTATGATGAGGACACTTTCCATGCTTTGCCAGGTGACCGTGTGAAGGTAAGTATTCATGCCAAGAAATGGGGCAGTAAGAAACTGCACGGACAGGTCATCGAGATTCTGAAACGAAACGAAAAACCCTTTGTCGGCACTTTGCAGGTGCAGCATAGCGTGGCGTTCCTCATTATGCCTTCAGGACAGTTGCAGCGTGATATCCTCATTCCTGTTGCCAAGTTGAATGGTGCCAAAAATGGCGAGAAAGTGGTGGTGAAGGTGACAGGTTGGCCACTTGATGAACGCAATCCCATAGGTGAGGTGATTGATGTGCTGGGCAAGGAAGGGGATAATAATACGGAGATGCACGCCATTCTCGCTGAGTTTGGCTTGCCCTACAAATATCCTGAGAAGGTGGAGGCCGCTGCCAACAAACTTGATGCTGGCATCACGCCAGAGGAGATTGCTCAGCGTGAGGACTTCCGTGATACCTTCACCATCACCATTGACCCGCGTGATGCGAAGGATTTCGACGATGCTATCTCCATTAAACCGCTGAAGAAAGGACTGTGGGAAGTGGGTGTGCATATTGCTGACGTGAGCCATTACGTGCTCGAAGGCTCTATCATTGACCAAGAGGCACAACAGCGTGCCACCTCCATCTATTTGGTTGATCGTACCATTCCGATGTTGCCAGAACACCTTTGTAATATGCTTTGTTCCTTGCGGCCAAACGAGGAAAAACTGACGTTCTCTGTCATCTTTGAGATGAATGAGGAGGCTGAAGTGCTCAACCGGCGCATCAAGCATACGATCATCAAAAGCTGCCGACGTTACACCTATGAGGAAGTGCAGTATCTGTTGGAGCAAAACGGTGAGGCACGTGAGTGTGAGTTGATTCGTCAGGGGAAGGTTCAACCCACGCAACCCATTCCAGCTCAGGAGGTGTTGCCTGATACGGAACTTCATGCTTTCCGTGACAATTTGGCACCGATTGATCCCACGAAAATTCCTGTCACTCCAGTGCCTGCAGACCATCGTCAGGGCGAGTATGCCGACGAACTCATCACACTCAACCGTATGGCTCATCAGTTGCGTGACCAGCGTTTCCAGGAAGGGTCTATTGACTTCGACCGTGAGGAGCCCCGTTTTGAGATTGACGAGCAAGGCAAACCCATCCGCGTCTATTTCAAGCATGCCAAGGATGCCAACAAACTTGTCGAGGAATTTATGTTGCTGGCCAACAAGGCAGTGGCAGAGAGTATAGGATTAGAGAAAAAGCCGAAGACATTGCCTTATCGTATTCACGATATGCCTGACATCAACAAGCTTGATAATCTTGCGGCGATGGCTTCACGTTTTGGCTACCAACTCATGACGCAGGGAAAGAAGGAAGATGTGGCGAAGAGCTTGAACAAACTGCTGAAGGACGTGCAGGGTCAGCGGATGCAGAACCTCATCGAGATGGCATCTCTCCGTGCGATGCAGAAGGCTGTCTATTCCACCTTCAACATTGGGCACTACGGCTTGGGCTTCAAGTATTACACGCACTTCACTTCACCCATTCGCCGCTACCCAGACTTGATGGTACACCGTCTGCTCACCCGTTACGAACAAGGGGGAGCCAGTGCTTCGCAAAAGAAATACGAGAACCTCTGTGAACACTCCTCACAGATGGAGCAGTTGGCAGCCAGTGCCGAACGTGCCAGTATCAAGTACAAGCAGGTGGAGTTTATGTCTGACAAGCTGGAACAGGAGTTCGATGCTCATATCAGCGGAGTGAACGAGTTTGGCGTGTATGCTGAGATTGACGAGAATCATTGTGAGGGACTTATTGCTGTACGTTTCTTGGGTGATGAGGCCTTCGATTTCGATGACCGCAACTTCTGTCTTGTTGGTCGCCAGACCCATCATCGGTTCTCCTTGGGTGATCCTATCCGTATTCGTGTGGCTCATGCCGACCTCTTCCGCAAGCAACTCGACTACGAACTCGTCTCTCACGAGTCTTCCCTCTATACCGCCTCTCCCGTCTTCTACGAACCTTTCACGCAGAAGGCTCAGAAACGTGGTGCCAAGCACACTGGCAAGGCACCCAAGCGAGAGCGAAAAGAAGGAGGTCGTCAAAAGATGCGTAGAAGGAAGTAAAAAACCTTTTTATAACCCTTATATAGTTAGTCGTAATGAAACCCACCGTTTCATTACGACTAACTGGTAGTTTCATTACGAGAAACTATCCGTTAGTTGCTTATGATGTTTTAAAAGATAGGAGGGCGCGTCGAAACGCACCCTCCCTTGATTGAAGTTTATATCCGTTTTGTTAGATTACTTCTTATAAACCTTCTTGCCATCGCTGGTGATCACGATACCCTGGTAAGAATCGTTCACAACCTGACCAGCAGTGTTGTAGAGAACATTGTTCGTAGCAGGCTCCTCTGAGTCAACCTCTTCGATACCTGTGAGAACGTCCTCGAGGTTCTCGCTATCAACGAATTCAATCTTGAAGTCATCGAAGGTAATGCAGTCATTGGCAATTGACGCATTCTTACGCAAACCGATTCTAAGTGTCTCACCATGCTTAACAGTGATGGTTACAGTGCTGCGTAGCTTTTCAGGAGCCTTCACGAACCACTGAGTGATACCATACATAGAGTTTGGATAGTAGCTTCCGTTGATCTTAAGGTCGAATGGATATATTCCCTCGTCGCCATAAGTCCATTCTGAAAGATCTTCGTCATAAGTAGCTGTTGCCCATTTACCTTCTGTATTCTGAGCAATGTGTGTCCACTTCAATTCGTCAGAAGTAGCACAACCTAACGTGCTTGCATCTTCTCCTAAGCCAAGTACAGTCGCTGCTGTTGCGAAATATGATTTAGTTTCTTCATCGGGCTCGTATCCAGTTATAACTTCAGTAAAGCTGAAATCATCTCCCTTGCAGTTTTGGATAGCCTTGATGTAATCAGTGCTTTCATCTGAATCAGTGCGAGCAAAGAGTACTGCGTTGTGATTAGCCCAGTTTTCTTCTTTGCCGCCTGCTTCGACTTCGAATCCATTCACAGTAGTATCATCGAGGTCGTCGCAATCGCGGTAAACAGCCAAACAACTAATGGTGTATGTACCTGCTGGCACACTTCCGAGCTCTTGGTAGAATTCACCTGTTCCTGCGTTCCAGATTTCGCAGTTTCCACGAGAATAAACCATAGTGCCTTCGTATTCGTTGATGGATAATTCATCGTTATTTTTGTTCCATGCACTATTGTTATTCCATCCATCAGCATAACCTCTTTCCAGTTCACATGAGTTATCAACCCATTCGCCGTTCACGATGTGCTTGTCGAAACTTGGGTTAACAATCATGCCTGTAATGTCTGCCGGAGCTTTTCCGCCAACACCTGCACCGATAACGTCTAATGATTTCATCTTACTTATATTAATAGGCAGGTTCAACTGCTTCATATAGGCATCAAGCACATCTTCGGTCTGAATATCTGCAGTTAAAACACTTTCCTGAGTTGCCAGAACATCGTTGAGAGCAGCATCGTTGTAACCAACAGCTTCCTGATAAACCTTCAGATATTCACTGTACTTGCTTGCCAAGTTGTTGGCCGGTTCGATGTCCAAATACGTGTCAGTTTCTTCAGTACCCAAATCCAATGCTTTCATAGAAGCAGGTAAAAGGATGTCTCCAGCTCTACGAACGCCAGTGTAGTCAGCTTCGAGCGTTGTATAAGTCTCGAGTGCCTTGTTGTTCTTGTATGCGTTCTTTGCCTTAGTGATGTAGTTGCGTGCATCGTTCAGATAACCTCTGTACTCATCGAAATTGTCGATGGTGAATGGCTTCACACATTTAGCAACCTTTTTTTCAACTTCTTTCTGGTCACCTAAGAAATCAAGACTCTCAATCTGCTCATTAATTTCGTCGATTTGCTGAGTAAGCAATTTCTCTACTGGAGGCTCTGTGCCGTAGAAGAGGAGGCGGAAACCCGTGAACTGTGAGGTGTATTCAGATCTGAAGCCAATGAGAAGCTGTCTGTCATCCACATCGATAATACCTGTGGTCTGTTCTTTCCAACCGTGGTCATCATCAACAACTCCTACAGGAGCAGTCACCTCATCACCCTTTGTGTTTTGCATAATGAGGTTGTTGATTCTACCATCACCGTTTGAATCCCATGTACGAACGAGGGCTTTCAAGCTATAGTAACCCTTAGGCAGACCTACAATGTTCTGGCACATACCCATATAACCAGCGGTGAGTTTACCACTGTGATAATTGTCCTTCGGACCCAAAAGTCCGTGATAGCAGCTGAGGGCATAGCCTTCAGAACGGGCACCTTCGCAGTAGTTCTCCACGTACCATTTGTTCTTCACCTCTGTATCGTTGGTGACAAATGTAACGGTAGAGGCGATGTCTGGACGATCAGTCCATCTGAGATTTTCACCATCATAGTAGGAATCATCGCTACCGTCGCCAATCCAACCTTCCTCATCGATGAAGGATGTTGTGAAATTACCTTCTTCGCTCTGAGAAATCTTAACACCATCGTTCACGAACCATGGCTGATTGATTACAGCAGAGAAGTCCTTGGCACCATTTTCGTCTGCCTCTTGTGTATCGAGGTATGCACCACGTGCATCTGCCAAATCGTTGAAGCACTCTTGGCTGAATTCCAATGGAGTCTTTTCCGCGAAGTCCAAAGCAGTACAGCTATTTACCTTATTAAGGATGGTGCTGTATGCACCCTGGAAAGCAGAAAGACCTGGGAGACCACCTTGTTTAATCAATACATCACATCTTACGAACAAGAATGAAAGGTTATTCAGATACTCGTAAGTTTCATCGTATGCGTCAAGTTTTGCCTGAAGAGCATTGTTCAGTTTAATCCAATCAGCCAAAGTCTGAGCCCCTTCTTTTTCTTCTTCAGCATATTGAAGCTCATCGCCAATTCCATCGGCAATGGCCTTGTTGAAGGCAACATCGAATCCTGCAAATTTAGCAGAGTTGAATTTCTCTTGGATCTTTTCAAATTGTGAGATGTTGTAGTCATACTCTTGCTCAGCAAACTCTAACTGAACAGCCTCAGAAGCCTCGCCTTTGTAGATAACTTGCCATTCGCTGAATGCCATCCAGTCTTCTGTGATATAGCCGACTTTACGGATACCGAGACGAACCCAAGATGGTTCTTCCACCAAAATGTTGAGTTCATTCCAATAGTTGCCTTGCTTAAAGTGGAGGCTGGCCCCCATAATACTACATGGGAAGTAGAATCTCTTTCTTAACCATGTCTCATCGTCTTCATCATACTGGTCTGTCAGGATACTCACAGATTTATCCTGTCTCCAAGAGTCACCCCAACTACACAATTGTTTTGTCAGGTCGGTGTCACCCATGTGCTTTACGCTGGTGTAAAACTCACGTGTAACCTCTGATTCAGGATCTTCAGCAGTCAAGATGTCAGCATAAATCTGAGCATTCTTCTTGTAAGTACCAATGAAAGAGCGGTAACCTCCAGTCATGACTCCATCAGTGTATTTACCATTCATGATGATACCTTCAATGTTGCGGTCAACTTCGTCGCCATCGTACATCACTTTTTCCGTCATCACCTTTCCGTTTGCATTAAGGCGTCTGCCGACATAATTCTTAACGGCATCGTCAACCTGTGTTCCACCACCACTACAGTCACGGTAGCAAGCCTGTACTCTCACGGTGTAGAAGCCTGGGGGCAGGTAAACGACCTGATAAAGATCTGGGTCGTTATCAGTAACGTGTCCGTCACCATAGAAACCAACGGCTGTCTGGCCTTCGTCTCCATGACCATCCCAAATGTGATTGCCACTGGAGTTAGCATCGACGTCATGCTCTCGGTCAATGTAGTCAAAGAAGAACTTCTGGCCAACACCTTTCCAGTATTCACCATAATCACCCGTGTCCGAGTTGCCATTGTAATAGCGGTTCTTCATTGTCCACGGTTCCGTTGGATCAACGTCGCCCATGCCGAGATCTTTAATCACATTGTCTCCCACTGACCATTTGGATGGGTCGGGATTTTGTGCCCAAATCGCCATAGAGGCCATGAGAGCACACAGCAAAGTGTAGATTTTTCTCATAATAAATAGTTTAAATTAGTAAAAATGTTGATAAAAAAGTTTTATGGTTGTAAGGCGCCTCAGCGTCTTGATTTTTGGTAGTGAGTCATATTCGGGGCAAAGTTCGGTATATTCTTGTTAATAAAATATAACGTATGTAACACGGTTTTCAGATTTTGATACAAATATTTCAAAAAAGCGGAAGGGTACGTGATACCTTTCCGCTTTTGTTTTCTGTGACGTATGTTTATGTTGCAAATTAGAACTTGAAGTCCACTGCAAAGCGCACACCGTTCTTCTTCAACTTATCACCTCCGTAGATGTCGGGCATGTCGTTGTAGTTGAGGCGTCGAACATACTGAACCGTGAGCACCTTGAAGATGTTGCTGACACCGACGGAGAGTTCCATGTAAGGCTTCTTGCCCATCACGAAAGAGGTGGGGCGTCCGTCACGTGTGGGGAATCGGAAGATATCGTTGCTGGTCGTGTTGATGTACGGATTGTTCTTGTCTGACAAATGACCATAGAGCATCTTGAATCCGACGTATTCACGCAGTTTCATCTTCTTCAGCAAGGGGATGCGGTTGAGAATCTTACCGTCGAAGCTCCAGTTGACCAACAGAGAGATGTAGCGGTCGTTGAGGAACTCCATGTTACGAAGCATATTGAATGACCAACTGTCGAACTGCACGAAGTAAGAGAGGTTGGACTGAGGGGTGAAGAGCATGGGGAAGGGAACCCTATTCCATTGCATACCACCCTTCACGTAAGTCTCGATAGAGCCGCAGGCACCTGGCAACCAGAACTTCTTGAAGACGGTCGCCTCCGTGATGTTGTAGTTGTACTGACCACCCATGAAACCGTCCATACCCATCGTGTGCTCCAAAGTGAAGATGGGCGCATCGTTGTTGATGGGCTGACGCTGTTGCTTGCTGTTGATGAAAGTTTCGCGAGGGGCATAGCGAAAGCCGACCTTGATGTCGCTGGTTTTGATGTGGGGCAGGACGGTCTCAAGACCATTGTTGTAATCTGCATTGGGCATATAAACCAACTTGCCTGTTGGGGTGAGTTTTGAATGGTCAAATGCCAATGACCAAGTCATGTGATTGTCGGTCTCGTACTGGTATTTCAGCTTGAAGTCGTTCACGTACATCATTTGATCCACCTTGCCGGTCTTGAATGAGCTGTACATGTTGTCCTTGATGGTGTTGGCATACTTGTCAACAGGCGACATGTCATCATACATATAGGAGGCGATGATGCTGCGGCGTGGGAACTCGTGTGCCATATACTTCTTCTTGTTGAAGGAGTACTCCACTTCTGCCTTGTACTTCCACTTCTTGTCTTTGGCTCCATAGGCACCATAACCACGCAGGAAGAGATGAGGGCTGAGATTACCTGTGGTCTGCAATGCAGCCTGATAGCGCATGCCGTCCACATAGTTGTGGGAAACAATGGCGTTCAATGGGATGAAGTCCAACTTGTTGGGTTTGGGCGTCAACTCAATAGAGTTCTCGACCACAGCCGTGAGAAGGAACTTCCAGAAACCACCCAAGTCTTCATTGATCTTATCGACAGAACGACCGAGGTTGCTTTCCGTTTCCGTCAGTGGGATAGGACGGATAGATGCCCAGTAGGTGGAATCTTTAAACTCGGCATCTGGCACCACCCGCTCAATCTGAGGCGATTTGAACGCCTTGGGGTCGGTGATAGGTGAGAAATCGTAGTTGCTGTAAGTGGAGTAGCGCTGGCACTGGAATTTGATGGCACCATAGAGACCACTCAGCTCCACTACCATATCATCCACTTTGATGACACGTTCACCTGTGGGCAATGTCATAAAGTCTTGGATGACCAACAGGTTATCGACGAAGTTCACACCAGAATTGTTGGGGATGTTGAGCACAGCACGCTTCACTTGGTTCAGGTTGTCGTCTGTGATAAAGAGGTGACCCGAGAAACCGAAGTCCTGCGTGTTGTTAGGCAGGAAGGCCACATCAATGCAACGCTCGTCATCCACCATAATGGTGTCCTGGATATAATAATGATAAAAGCCGATGGCCTCATTCGTGGAGATAGGACTGATGAACGGGTGTTGGAGCAGACGAACATTGTCCTTGTAGATGTCCACATCGGTGAAGATGTCCTTTACATAAGTGGTGAGCATATCGCCCGATGAAAGCATGGACTGGAAACCATCACTGCGTTTGCCGTTGATGGTGGTCTTCACAGTCTTTGGACTCTTGCGGTAGTTCTCCTCAGAAGAGGTCTCGTCCACCATGATAGGGATAATCAGTTTACCCGTTTCGGGACATACCTCTGCAAGACTACTCTTCTTCACGTCGTTATAGGAGAAGGTCTTCTTCTCGTATTTGTCGAAATGATAGAAGTCCTTTTCCTTGATGTCACTCAATTTCTTGTTGGCAATGACTTTGCGCATCAGATCCACAGCAGGGTTGTTCTTGCGTGAGTAGCGAATCTTTGACTTCTTCACCACCACTTCATCCAGCAGAAAATCATCTGGATAGAGTTTGATGGTACTGTGAATCTCTGATTGTGCACGGTTCACGGTCACGGTCACCGTCTTGTAGCCTAAGAAGGATACCTCAAACTTGTTGTAGTTGTTGAGGATGGGCAAGACGAAGTTACCGTCGATGTCTGATGCACGTGCCTCTGATGTGCCGATATATTTGGCATGGGCACCAGGGATGGTCTCTCCTGTGCTGGCATCAATCACCGTACCGTAGAACTGGGCGAAAGAAACTAAGAACGAAAAACTAAAAGTTAATAGTAAGAGTATCTTTTTCATAAGAAAAGAGTTAATCGCTAATGAGGCACTTGCCGGTCATTTCCTTCGGCTGTTCCAGACCCATAATGTGGAGGATGGAAGGAGCCACGTCAGCGAGTACACCGTTCTCCACCTTTGCGTTTTTGTTCTCAGTAACATAGATACATGGAACGGCATTGAGTGAGTGGGCGGTATTGGGTGTACCGTCAGGGTTGATGGCATTGTCGGCATTACCGTGGTCAGCAATGATGATAGCCTCATAGCCCATGCTCTTGGCTGTCTCGATGACCTCATTCACACATTGGTCAACGGCTTTCACTGCTGCTTCGATGGCAGTATAAACGCCAGTATGACCCACCATGTCGCCGTTGGCAAAGTTCACCACAATCCAATCGTACTTGTTTGTCTTGATGGCCTCCACGAGTTTATCTTTCACTTCATAAGCAGACATTTCGGGTTTCATGTCGTAAGTAGGAACCTTGGGTGAGTTGACCAAAATACGGTCTTCCCCAGCGAATGGCTCTTCACGACCGCCATTGAAGAAGAAAGTGACATGTGCATATTTCTCAGTTTCAGCTGTGTGCAACTGCTTGAGACCTTTTGATGAGATGTATTCGCCGAGGGTGTTCTCCACGTTCTCCTTGGGGAAGAGGATGTGTACACCTGTGAATGAAGCGTCGTAGGGTGTCATACAGTAGTATTGTAAACCAGGGATGGTCTTCATACCCTGCTCCTCCATATCCTTCTGCGTGAGAACAATGGTAAGCTCCTTGGCACGGTCGTTGCGATAATTGAAGAAGATTACCACATCACCTTCCTTGATGCGACCATCGACATTGCAGTTGATGAGGGGCTCCATGAACTCATCAGTATTCTTATGCTCTTCCGTGTGGCTGTCGTAGCAAGACTGTACACCTTCCACCATGTCGGCCACCTCACGACCCTTGCCGTGAACGAGTTGGTCGTAAGCCACCTTGATGCGATCCCAACGTTTGTCACGATCCATTGCATAGAAACGACCGATGATAGAGGCGATGGCACCCACACCCACCTCGTCAATGTGCTTCTGCAAGTCGGCAATGAAACCTTTGCCCGACTTGGGGTCAGTGTCGCGACCGTCCATGAAGCAGTGTACATAGCAGTTTTCAATGCCATATTCCTTAGCGATGTCAATGAGTTTCAGAAGGTGGTCGAAAGAAGAGTGTACACCACCTGTTGAGGTCAACCCCATCAGGTGAACGCTCTTGCCATTTGCCTTGGCATATCCGTATGCTGACTTGATTTCAGGATTTTCCAAAATGGAGTTGTCTGCACAGGCACGATTGATTTTCACCAAGTCTTGATATACAATGCGTCCAGCGCCGATATTGAGGTGACCCACCTCCGAGTTGCCCATCTGACCATCAGGAAGACCTACGTTTTCACCCGATGCCTGCAGTTCAGCGTGTGGATAGTTTGCGTTCAAGTAGTCCATGTAAGGTGTGGGTGTCTGAAAAATAACGTCACCCTTGCTTTTGTCACCGATTCCCCAACCGTCGAGAATCATCAAAAGTGCTTTCTTTGCCATAATATTCTTTTATTTTTATTTGTTGAAATCGAAAAGTAAGTGCGTTGGCGCACTTTGCGGCTGCAAAGTTACGACTTTTGAACGAAATGTGAAGAGTGAATGGGAAAAAATATGTACCTTTGTGCCCTCGGAACTCTTAAAAACCCGAATATGAATATGAAGAAGACTTTTTTGCCGCTGCTTCTAGCAGCCTTTGCTGCCCTGACTATGATGGGCATCGCATCATGTGGAAACTTCACGAAGACGATGACAGACAATCTGTCTGACAGTGATTCAGTAGTTTCTGTATCAGACACAGCCTCAGAAGTTGTCTCTGCAGCATTGCCACGCACTTTGGCGGATGCTCCTGCTCCCAAAGGTAACATCATCACTTGGCTCGTGGCGGGCTTTACTGAATCTGGAGGCAATAGGATGTTTATTGTTGACGGCGATGAAAGTCGATTCATTCAGGATAATATTGGTACTACAGACACGATATATGTGCTTCGACTGGTCAGCTATAAGGTAACAA
>JAFXVS010000035.1 GCA_017534815.1 Bacteroidaceae bacterium
GCGACGCCATTGAGGTTGATGGTGTTATTTGCACCCTGCAGGTTCACCTTCTTTTCGAAGCCTACGCCGCTGATGTTGATGTCGCATTCATCCGTAAACAAATACGTATTGCCATCAAAGGGGGCTGGCACGGCGGCGCTGGTGTTGCTGGTGATCTTGAGTCCGCGGGTCACGTTGTACACCTTGCCATTGGAGAGAATCTTCTTGCCGAGATCGACGGTGAACGTGCCGTAGTAGTCGTCCTCAATCCTGATCTGGTGGTAGGTGCTGTATGTGTCGCCGAAGAAAGCGAAGGTGAAGGGGCTGTCTTTATATCTTCTAAGATTGCGGGAAGTCTTCATGGTAAGCTGGTCGGCACTGGGGCCGCTCCAGTAGCTGACTGTGAAAAAGCCTTCTTCAGGTGTGGCAGCATGCGGTATGGTGCAGCTGACGATGCAGTTGGGGGCAGGAGCGAGCGGGAAGCCTTTCACGTCGCCGTCATAATCGCCCTTCACTTCGAGCAGCGAGGTCATCAGGTCATCCACGCTGCTGCCAATCTTTTCCTCGCTGACACACAGCTGTTTGGTGTCACGGTCGATATACATGTTGCCCGACACGCCCTCAAAGAACAACGTGCCCGTCGAGCCTGTCAGCGGGTCGCTGTCGCCGAAGTCGTAGGAGGAAGGAACAAGATGGCTCTCCCATTGTCCAGTCTCGGAGTTGTAGGTGGCTTTGTCCTCATACACCACAAGGTCGCCCGAGAACGTGGCGCTGGTCTTGTCATCGCTAAGGCTTTCCACATCGAGCATGCCCGCGAGGTACATAGGGGGATTGACCATTCCGATGGAACGATACACATAAAGCTGGTCGCCCTCCGTGAACTTGAGCGTGCGGCTCGTCGTGCTCCCGACCGTGGTCGTCTCCACGATGCTGCGCGTACCATTGTCAACACCAGCATTCACGCTGACGTGGACGGTCGACACGCCCTTGGCAGGTGTCGTCTGCACCACATCGTCGTCGCTCGAACATGATGTCAGACCCGTCGAGAGGGACATCCCCATCGTGAGGGCTGCGGCCATGACCAGCCAGCCCGACTTGCTGATAATCTGCTTCATTGTCTGCTTGTCTTGAAATGGTTAATGACTAATTGTCCCAGTCATCCTCGACGTAGGTGACTGACATAGAGGCGCTCTTGCTCGCATTTTGGCCGCTGACGGGCGCCATCATCGGTCTAGAAATAAGCTCAGTGACCAGCATCGCCGGTCTCTTGTAATTCTTTTTCTTCATAATGAATTGGTTAAGTAAAATGAATTAGTAAACTGATATCGGCGGCAAAGTTACACAATTCTCCGCAAACAAAAAAATATTTTACACATTATATATATATTATATTTGGTCATTCACGGAGATAGTCGTACCTTTGCAGCCAAAATTCAGAAGGACAATGAAGAAGACATTGGCGATATTGATGGCGGGCGCCACGGTGTGGACAGCCTGCGAGAGCGGCCCGAAGTTCAGGGTCGAGGGTACGGTGGAGGACGCGAAGGACTCGATGCTCTATCTGGTGCAGAGCTCGCTGGACGGGCCGGTGAGGCTCGACTCGGTGAGGCTGACGGAGGACGGAAGGTTCGCGTTCGAGGCGGCGGCACCGGGGGAGGCTCCGGAGTTCTATGCCCTGCAGGTGGGCGGACATGTGGTGAACTTCTCAGTCGATAGCACGGAGACGATCAGGGTGTCGGCGAAGCTGGGGACGATGGAGCGGGAGTACTCGATAGAGGGGAACGTGAGCAGCCAGAGGATCAGGGACATCAGCAGGATGCAGCTGGAGGTGCAGGAGCGGCTGGTGGCGCTGGAGCGGAATGAGGACCTGCTGCCGGGCGACCTGCGGGACAGCATCGAGGGGCTCATCGAGGGCTACAAGGACAGGATGAGAAAGGAGTACATCTTCAGCGACCCTGAGTCGGCGGCGGCGTACTATGCGGTGTGCCAGAGCCTGACGGACGTGGGGGGCACGTTCCTGCTGTTCAATCCGCTGACGAACCGTGCGGACGTGAAGTGCTACGCGACGGTGGCGACGGCGTGGGACAATGCCTACCACGATGCGCCGCGCACTCAGCAGCTGTGCAACATGGCCATCAAGGGGATGGACAACACGGCGGCCCCTCAGCAGCGGGTGCTGGACGTGGACGAGAGCAAGGTGTCGGAGGCGGGCATCTTCGACATCACGCTGCCGGACATCGACAGCCGTCTGCGGAGCATCAAGGAGCTGAAAGGGAAGGTGGTGCTGCTGGACTTCGTCATCTATGGAGCCAACGGGTCGTCGGAGCGCATGCGTCTGCTCCGCTCGCTCTACGAGAAGTATCACGGCCAGGGTTTCGAGATCTATCAGGTGTCGGTGGACCAGGACATCCACTTCTGGAAGTTCTCGGTGGAGAATCTGCCGTGGGTCTGCGTGCATGAGACGGACGGTTCGGCCGTCAGCCTGTATAACGTGACGGACATCCCGACGTTCTTCCTCGTGAACCGCGATAACGAGATTGTCCTCCGCAGCGACTTCATGGAAGGCACTTTGGAGGACAATGTGATGAAACTGCTGTAATCAGAAGGGAAGCTTCCTTTTAACTTCCTTTCTATTCTACACGAACTCTTCTCCCAAGTTCAGCTGGGCGTCGTTCACGAACTTGCGGATGTTCTTCTGGTCGTCCTTCTTGCAGATGACCAGCACGTTCCCCTCTTCGACCACGACATAGCCATCGAGCCCCTGCACCACGGCGACATGTCCGTCGGGCAACTTAATGAGGCAGTCCTTGCAGTCGTAGAGCAGCGACTTGGAATCGATGACCACGTTGCCCATGTCGGACTGAGGCAACGCGTCGTGCACGGCTTCCCATGTACCGAGGTCGGCCCATCCGAAGTGGCAGAGCATCACATCGACATTGTCGGACTTCTCCAGCACGCTCTGCTCCAGACTCATGTTCGGGCACTTGGTGAAGAGCTCCATCAGCTGGTCGGCAATGTACTCGCCGTCATCATACTTCTCGATGACGCGCTCCACGATGATGGCGAACTCCTCGCTGGCCCCCTTCAAGGCATCGAGGAAGGTGTCGGCGCCCCAGAGGAAGAGACCGGTGTTCCACAGGAACTCGCCGCTCTCGAAGAAGATCTTGGCAAACTCATCGGCGGGCTTCTCCGTAAAACTCCTTACCTTATATATATGTGCATTGCCCTCCACCTCGTCGGCCATCTGGATGTATCCGTAGGAAACCTCGGGACGGCTCGGCTTGGCGCCCATGGTCAGCTGCACATCGTGGGCTCCCACATAGTCCAGACCCCGCAGGACATCCTCCTGGAAGGCTTCGTAGTCAGTGATGTTCTGGTCGGAAGGACTCACGATGAAACGTCCCTCGGGACACCGACGCTTCACCTCCAGCGCTGCCCACGTCACCGCCGGCACCGTGTTACGACGCATCGGCTCCATGAGGATGTTCTCGTACTTGATGCCCGGTATCTGCTCCTTCACCAACTGTCGGTAGTTCTCGTTGGTGACAATGATGATGTTGTCTGCATCGATGAAACCCGCAAAGCGCTCGAAGGTCATCTGGAGCAGGGTCTTGCCCGTCCCCAATACATCAATGAACTGCTTCGGTTTTCTCTCTCGGCTCATCGGCCACAGACGCGAACCTGATCCGCCTGCCAGTATCACACAATAATTTCTTCTATCCATATATGCTTGTGTCAAATTGATTCGGTTAGTTGGATTGTTTGTTTAGTTTAGTTGGTTTGATTAGTTCGATTAGTTCGATTGTTCAATTCGATTTAGTTGGACCCAGTTGGATGGCTCGCCTCACTTCTTTTGCTGCTGCGATGCACCCGACGTGGCATCCACCGGCACCTGCTTCTTCTCCTTCGGCGTTCCGTCACTCACCACCGTCGTCTCATACCCCGCCTTCTTCAGGGCGGCAACAATCTTCTTCTGGTCGGTCTTGGCGGAATCGTAAGTCACAAACACCTCCTGGTCAGCGAAGTTGGCCTCCACCTTCTTCACGCCAGCCGTCAGTCGCAACTGATCCTTCACCTTCGTTTTAGCCTCCACGCTCTGCACCGCCGGCGAGGTCTTCACCACCAGCACTTTCAAGTCGCCTGCCATAGTCGTGACGCTCATCATCAGCGCCACAGCCATCATTGATAATGTCTTATTCATATAGTCTTGTTTTGATTTGTTTCAAATTCACTCGCAAAGATAAGCATTTTCTGCGACCTATTCCCCATCTGAGCGATTCAAATCCGCTTTTTCCATTTTTTTAACTCTTTATTCTATAAATTATGCGTACCTTTGCATCCGTTATGAGCATATCCATTGAATTGAAGAACCTGACAACAGGTTATAAGCTGAAGGGCGGTGAGAAAATCATCGCCAGAGGTTTGAACGCCTCGTTGAACACGGGAGAGATGACCTGCCTGCTCGGTCCCAACGGCGCGGGCAAATCGACGCTACTACGCACTTTAGCCGCTTTCCAACCCGCACTGGGTGGCGACGTGGAGGTGATGGGGCAGAGCATCAAGAAGTACCAAAGCAAGGAGTTGGCACGACTGATGAGCGTGGTGCTGACCGACAATTCCGACATCAAGAACATGACAGCCGAAGAGGTGGTGGCGATGGGACGAAGCCCCTATACCGGATTCTGGGGCAAACTGACCGAGAAAGACAAGACGGTGGTGAAGAAGAGCATGGGTTGGGTCGGCATCGAGGAACTGGCCACGAGAAAGATGCAGACGCTCTCCGACGGTGAACGTCAGAAGGTGATGATTGCCAAAGCCATTGCCCAAGAGACACCCATCATCCTGCTGGACGAACCGACCGCCTACCTCGACTATCCAAGCAAGATTGCCATGATGCTCCTGCTGCATCGTCTGGCCAAAGCGCTGAAGAAGACCATCTTCATGAGCACCCACGATTTGGAGCATGCCCTTCAAGTCGCTGACCAAGTGTGGCTGATCGACCACGAGAAAGGACTGACGACTGGCATGCCCGAAGACCTGAGCATCGACGGCAGCATCGAGCAGTACTTCGCCAAGGAGGGCATGCTGTTCGACCGCGAGACCTGCACTTTCTCCATCGAGCATGAGACCGCCCGCGACCTCGTGATGACAGGCAATCCAGATACGCTCGAATACCGCCTATGCACCAAAGCGCTGATGAGAAACGGCATCAGACCTGTGACATCATTGGAGGGAACGAATGCCAGCGCCGACGTGAGCATCAAGGTGCCAGGCGACGGAACCTACCGCCTCATCGAGCAAGGCAAAGAAACCTTCAAGGTGGACAAGATGGCACATCTGCTCCACATGATTGTACCCGCTATCACCAAGTATCACATATCAGCCATTCGGGAGGCTGCCGAAATGAATCAGTATGAATAGACTTTTCGTTTTTACCTTTACATTGTTATGCACTTATGTGTCCATAAGGGCACAGGAGACGATGGAGCAGGACATGTTTGAGTCGATGAAAGACAATGACAAGGCTGTGATTGTTGCCGTGCATAAAGACGCCGACAGCGGCATCGGCAAAGCTGGCATTGACCGCTTGACCCTGCGTCGGCGTGAACTCTATCCCAATTACGACTATCGTGAGGCATGCACCACCCAAGGGAGCATGGGAGAGACGCCCGACCCCGACAAGCTGTTCACGCAGTTGCAGAAAGATGGATACACCCACATACTGGTGCAACCATCATGCATCACCAAAGACCTCGACATGCAGTATCTACGTCAGATGGTGGAAACCGCCAAGGGAAAGTTCAAGCAGATGAGATTAGGAGAGCCCCTGCTGAGTGATCTGACGGATTATCAAGAGCTGGCAAAGATGGCCATCAACACATTCAGCATGCCCAAAGAGGTGAACGTACTGGTGTGCAATGGTAACGGCGAGGATGACGCTTCATACATGATGCTCGAATACACGTTGCGCGACAAAAGCAATGGGGACTGGCTTCTCGCCACCACGAACGGCATTCCAACCCTCGACCATCTCATCAAGGTGCTGAAAATGCAAAAGATCAAGAAGGTGCACCTCGTTCCCTTCAATGCCGAAGTGAACAGCACGATGCGCGGCGAATGGACGAAAAAACTGCAACAAGCAGGATATAAGATAACGACCGAAACACGCACGCTGATAGATCAAGAGGGCATCATCAACCTCTTCGAACAGCATGTCCGTCATGCAGAGCAGTTCCGTCGATTGACAGCGAAGGAACAAAAGCTCATACCTTAAATAAGAAAATGGCAAACCCCTATCTCGAAGTTAAAGGACTGACCAAACGCATCGGACACCAAGTGCTGTTTGAGGACATCTCGTTCACCATCAACGAGCGTGAGCACATTGGACTCATTGCCAAGAACGGAACGGGCAAATCGACCCTGCTCAGCATCATCGCAGGCAAGGAAGGTGACGATGGGGGCACGATGATTTTCCGCAATGACCTCAAGGTGGGCTATTTGGAACAGACACCCACCATCGATGCCTACGAGATAGCGGACAAAGACGATGATTTCCAGCTGCGCTATCGGCAGTTCCTCACACAGATGAAGATTACGGAGGAAGAGGCGAACCGCCCCGCCGAACAGTTGAGTGGTGGACAAGTGAAGCGCATCGCCCTGTCGAGAGTGCTGGCTGGTGAGCCCGACCTGCTCATCCTCGACGAGCCTACAAACCACCTCGACCTTGAAATGATAGAGTGGCTTGAGAATATGCTGAGCCGTTCGACCATGGCTATTCTGATGGTGACGCACGACCGCTATTTCCTCGACCGCATCTGCTCGAGCATCATCGAGATGGACAATTCTCGTCTCTATCCCTACAAGGGCAACTACTCCTACTATCTGGAGAAACGTCAGGAGCGCATCGACAACATGAATGCGGAGATTGCCCGAGCCAACAATCTGTATCGGACAGAGCTGGAATGGATGCGCAGCACGCCTTGTGCACGAAGTTCGAAAGCCCGCTACCGGATTGAGTCATTCTACGAACTGGAGAAGCGTGCCAAACAACGCATTGAAGAGCGCAACGTGCGTTTGGAGATGAACGGCACTTACATCGGCAACAAAGTTTTTGAGGCTAAGAACGTATGCAAGGCATTCGGCGACCACGTCATCCTCAAAGATTTCAACTATAACTTTGCCCGCTACGAGAAACTTGGCATCGTGGGCAACAACGGAACGGGTAAATCGACCTTCGTCAAGATGCTCTTAGGTATTGAGCCCCTTGATAGTGGCCGCTTCGACATCGGCAAGACCGTTCGCTTCGGCTACTATTCCCAGCAGGGCATGGCATTCAAAGATGACCAGAAAGTGATTGATGCCGTCCGTGACATCGCAGAGTATGTGGACATGGGCAACGGAGACAAACTTTCCGCCAGCCAATTCCTGCAGCATTTCCTCTTTCCGCCCGAGGAACAACATAGTTACATCTATAAATTGAGCGGTGGCGAAAGACGCAGGCTCTATCTCTGCACCGTGCTGATGAAAGCCCCTAACTTTCTCATCCTCGACGAGCCCACCAACGACCTCGACATCGTGACCCTACAAATCCTCGAAGACTATCTGAAGAACTTCCGCGGATGCCTTATCATCGTGAGTCACGACCGCTATTTCATGGATCGAGTAGTGGATCATACACTCGTATTTCATGGCGATGGCGACATTCAGGACTTCCCCGGCTGCTATAGTCAATACCGCGATTGGAAAGAGCAGAACGCCAAGCAGCAATCCGCAGACAAACCTCAAGTCAAAGAAGAGAAGAAGCCTGACGGACGCAACCAGAACCGTGCCCGCCGACTCACATTCAAGGAACGCCAGGAGTTCAATCAACTGGAGAAAGATATTGCAACCCTCGAAGCTGAGAAGAAACAGATAGAGGGCGCCCTCTGCGGAGGCACGACTTCCGTCGATGAAATAACAACCATGAGCAAACGCCTTCCTCTCCTCACTGAAGAATTGGAAGAGAAGGAGATGCGATGGCTCGAACTATCAGAATTAGCATGAAAATAAACACCGCCACCTACATTGGCTCTAAGCCAACCCATACCCAATGCCCCATCGACGGACGTCCCGAATACGCCTTCATCGGACGAAGCAACGTAGGCAAATCCTCGCTCATCAATGCCCTCACTGGCAGGAAGAATCTGGCACTCACCTCCTCCACCCCTGGCAAAACCATGTGCATCAACCATTTCCTCATCAACGAACAGTGGTACATCGTCGATCTCCCAGGCTACGGCTATGCACAGCGTGGTAAACAAGCGATGGAAAAGCTGAAAACAATGATCAGTGGTTACATCCTGCAACGCGAGCAACTGACCTGCCTCTTCGTACTCATCGACATCCGTCACGAACCACAGAAAGTTGATCTCGCCTTTCTCCATTACCTCGGTAGCAATGGTGTACCCTTCGCCATCGTCTTCACCAAGGCAGACAAACTGAAACCTTCACAAATCAAGCCCGCCGCCGAGAAATATCTGGGCGTGCTCCATGAGGAATGGGAGGAACTGCCCCCCTACTTCATCACTAGCGCTGCCAACAAACTCGGCAAGGATGATTTGTTGGATTACATCGAAAACATCAACAAAAGCCTGAATTAATCACACATTATATATTAATTATAAAAGGAAGGTCATTTTTTTTGCAAAACTATTTGCAGATTCAAAAATAATCCCTACATTTGCACCATCTTTTTGGGACAAACGAATACATCTACGAAAATAAACATTGTCTCAAAACCAATCTCAAATATCATTCTAACTATTATACGGTCTTGCGGTTTTCACCACAGTGATGTACTCCTTTTAGGATAGGCTATCACCTGGGAACCAGACAAACACGAACCGCAATTCCGATAAACCACACACATTTATGTACAACTTAGAAGAACTCAACCGCAAGGAGAAGGAAGAATTGCTCAACATTGCTAACGAGTTGGGCATCAAGAACGCTGAAAAGATGGACGATCTCACGCTCCGTCTGACCATTATCGATGAACAAGCCACAAACTTCGCTTCCACAGCTGCTGCAACTGAAAAGAGCGGGCGCAAGCGCTCAAGGGTCAGCATCAAGAATGTGGACCGCGTATATACAGCAAATCAGGATAAAGTCAGGAAAATTGACAAGACCATGAAGGTGACCAAGGATGAATCCATGTTCGCCGCCCTCTCTGAGGAGGAGAAAGCCATGCTCAACACCAATACAGACGAAGCTGAAGAGAAAGCCGACAGCAAGGTGAATGTCGAAGAAACTGCACCTGTGGCCGAAGCCGTTGCCGAACCCAAGAAGCGCGGTCGTAAGCCCAAGGTGAAGGAAGAAGCAGAGGGGAAGGCTCCTGCCACAGAAGAACAAGAGACTGCAACTGAGCCTGCACCTAAGAAGCGCGGTCGTAAGCCCAAGGCAAAGGAAGAGGCCGAGGTAAATACTGAAGTGAAAGTCGAGGTGAACATAGAAGAAGAAAAGCCTATACAAACATCCTTTGACTTCGTACCCGAAGAGGCTTTCGCCCAGACCGATCGCCCCAAGACCATCTTCTCCAGCGAAGACGCAAAAGCTAAAGGACAAGCATCGTCCGACTTTATTATTCTGCAGGATGTACCCGCCGACAACTCCTACATGCCCACTCCAAATATCTTCGACCGATTCGAAAGCCGTCAACCATTTAACGACCATGAGTCCATGTATGAGGAGCCAACCTACGAAGAATTTGCTTCACAGCCTGCAAAGAAAGAGAAGCAAATCAACGAAAAGCCCTATAACTTTGACAATATCGTTCGTGCAAGCGGTGTGCTGGAAACTGTCGATAACTACGGATTCCTCCGTAGTAGCGACTACAACTATCTGCCATCTCCCGATGACGTTTACGTGACCTTACAACAGATCAAGCATTACGGTCTCAAGACTGGTGACGTCGTTGATGGGTTCGTGCGTCCACCCAAAGAGGGAGAACGCTTCTTCCCCCTTGTTAGTGTGGAAAAGATTAACGGATGTGACCCAGAGAGAATACGCGACCGTGTGGGCTTCGAATTCCTCACCCCACTCTTCCCCGACGAGAAGTTCAAACTATGCAAGGGCTACGACGACAGCATGTCATCACGTGTGGTTGATCTCTTTTCACCCATTGGTAAGGGACAGCGCGCACTCATCGTGGCACAGCCTAAGACAGGTAAGACCATGCTCATGAAGGACATCGCTAACTCCATCGCCGCCAACCATCCTGAGGCTTACCTCATGATGCTGCTCATCGACGAACGTCCTGAGGAAGTCACCGACATGGCACGCACCGTCAATGCAGAAGTCATCGCTTCCACCTTTGATGCTCCTGCTGAGAATCACGTGAAAATAGCCGGCATTGTACTGGAGAAAGCCAAGCGTATGGTCGAGAGTGGACACGACGTTGTCATCTTCCTCGATTCCATCACTCGTCTGGCTCGTGCCTATAACACCGTCTCGCCAGCCTCTGGTAAAGTCCTCTCAGGCGGTGTCGATGCCAACGCCCTCCACAAGCCTAAGCGCTTCTTCGGTGCTGCACGAAACATCGAAAACGGCGGTTCGCTCACCATCATCGCCACTGCCCTCATTGACACTGGTTCCAAGATGGATGAGGTCATCTTCGAGGAATTCAAGGGAACTGGTAACATGGAATTGCAACTTGACCGCAGCCTCTCCAATAAGCGCATCTTCCCAGCAGTTAACCTCACGGCATCATCCACACGCCGCGATGACCTGCTCCAGGATCAAACCACACTCAATCGCATGTGGGTGTTGCGCAATCACATCGCCGACATGAACGCCAACGAGGCCATGGAATTCCTCAAAAAACAGATGGAGCGCACCAAGAGCAACGAAGAATTCCTCATCAGCATGAACGGATAATATATAAGACTAATGAATATAATATGAGAGCCGGCCCATCACGGGTCGGCTCTCACTTAAATACTAACAATCTTAAATCTACTATTAATCTAAATCTCGAATGTTATGGAAACAAATTACTGATTCAATACAAAATTTTTTATTTTCCTTCGCACAGCGCCATGTACTCCTTCACGTCCTTGTTTTCTTTGAATGCGTCAGGCGCTCTTCCATAAATCTCGTCAATTTGCGGTGTCGTCGTCGGGAATCCGAACTGGTTGTACGCATTGTCGCACAACACCAAGAAATATGTCAGACCCAGCACATTGTCAAAGTTCGATGTCACGAAATCCGTTTCTAATTTGTCGATAGCTATGCGAAGTTCACCTTCCTCCTCGCCCAACTCACGCAGAATCTCGTCGTGGTCATAACCATCTAAAATCATCTTACTCTCCTTTCTCGGTAGCTCCTGCAGAAGAAACATCAGTGAATCGCGCTTTGTCATGAACGCATAAAACGTATCGTTCAACGGCGTACCCTCCACTTTCATCGCATAATTCAAATCCACAACCTTAATGTTCCCCTCCTCCAGAATAATCGGAATATTGTCGCCACTATTGCCGAAAAACATCCTCACGCACATTACAGAATCCACAGGTCCCGTCATCGTGAATGTCCCATGAAGAATCTTGCACGAATCCACCACCCTCGTATCTGCACCGCCGATGGGTCTGAGGTAAACCATGTCTCCATCGTAGAACGACTGCATCGACGTGCCCGTGATGTTGTAGTTCATCGTACAAGCTGACAGCACCGTCAGTACCGCCAACATTCCCGAAACTATGTGCAGAATGAATTTCATCTCTTTCTTTCGCGTTCGATTACGTGACCAAATCTTGCTATGCCACGTGAATTACGTGTGCAAAAATACGAATCCTTTTCCACCTGCCCAAAACATTTAGCATTTCTTAATACTGCGTTAATCTTTTTTAATGTTTTTTGAGAGGGGTGAGAGTTTTTTCAACGAGACGCCAATCTGGGGCACATCGAACGTCTGGGCGATTTTTCCGCAATTATCAGCCAAATGTTTTGGCAAATTCGGAGAAAAGACGTATTTTTGCAGCACAAAACTTATCAAACCTAAAAGGAAAGGCTTATGAAGAAATTACTTTTACTATTGGCGCTGGGATTGACCACGTTGTCAATGAATGCCCAGGATCTAAGAAACTCCAGCAACTCGTTCATCGGCAAGATCGAGTCTGACGGCACTGTGCGTAACTCCAGCAACTCGACTGTTGGCAAAATCGAAAAAGATGGCACCATTCGCAATTCCAGCAACTCCGCCATCGGCAAGCTTGATTCTGACGGAACGGTACGCAACTCCAACAACTCGAGCATCGGCAAGATTGACTCTGACGGTACAGTACGCAACTCCAGCAATTCGACCGTCGGTAAGATCGAGAAAGATGGCACAGTACGTAACTCCAGCAACTCCGCCATCGGCTATGCTAAAGGCGTACCGGTCAAGTATGCGGCTCTGTTCTTCTTCTTCGATTTCTTCAAAAAATAAAAGAAGGGACATCAAGGAATAAGAAAAGCGAGGCGTTGTGCCTCGCTTTTCTTATATATAAAATGTGTATGGATTACTTCTCTTCGCCAATAATCTTCCAGATTCCTGCTGCAATGGCAGCACCGACAAATGGGCCGACGATGAAGACCCAGAGGTCGCTGATGGCCTGACCGCCTTCGAAAATGGCTGGGCCAATGGAGCGAGCTGGATTAACGGACGTACCTGTATAGTGAATGCCAACGAAGTGGATGAGTACGAGCGAGAGACCAATGGCAAGGCCTGCGAAATTACCAGCACCTTTCTTTTCGTCAGTGGAACCAAGCACCACGAGCACGAAGATACAAGTGAGGACTATCTCAACAATGAGACCAACAACGATACCGTGGTCACCACAACTGTTAGCGCCAGTGAGTGTACCGCCAGCCTGGGCCAAATCATTAGAAGTCATCGCAAAAAGGATGGCAGCGCCAATGATAGCACCAATCACCTGGAAGATCATGTACATGATAGCATCCTTGCCACTGATGCGCTTGGAAATGAGGCATCCGAGGGTGATAGCTGGATTGATGTGGCAGCCAGAGATACCACCAATGGTGTAGGCCATAGCTACAACAGCTAAACCAAAGGCAAAGGCTGTGCCAACTACTGATGCTGTGTCAGAACCACAATTGAGCGATACGGCTGTACCGCAACCGAGAAGTGTAAGAACCATAGTTCCCACCATTTCTGCAAGATACTTTTTCATTACTTTTTTGATTTTTAGGTTTGTAAATAAGATATATTATAAATAATGTATGATAGAATCGACTTCACTATTGCTCCAGCTGCACAAGTCCGCCAGTGGCTGGATGGAGCGTCAACTTGGTGGTGGCTCCCTTGTTGAAGAGCGTGGGGCTAAGCATGTCAATGGTACCGAACTGGGCGAAGGGCAATGACTGCTCATAGACCGATCCAGACATCGTACTGATAGTAACGTTTGCCATGCTCGGCATATTGTACACAAGTCCTTCAATTTTTCGCTTGGCAGCTTCCCTTTCGTCTGGCAATACAACCGTATGCAAGTCCTTCACAGAAACAAAGTACGGGTCGCCAGCCAGATCATCAGCATCTACAAATCCCAACTTGCGGGAGAATCGGAACAACACATCCCCATCGATGTCTTCAGTAGGCATGACCTCGAAGGACTGGGCTATGAAAGTCGTATCAGCATATCCCAAGAATAATTGCGTGAGAGCCTCCTCCTGACGGTTCAATTCGTCAAGTACGATCTTGAGCGAGGCTCCGTCCTGCGGCATCGACTCGACCTGTCCGCGTTTGATGGCATTTTTGCTCTCGCGAATATCAAGAATCTCCTGCGCAGTCAACTCCGCCATCTTCGACGTAGAGGTAGCCGAGAGGATGTCTTCGGTCAGATACTGACGTGCATCCATTTGATGATGCGTAGTGCAGACGTCTGGCAACGTATGCTCATCGACATCTGCATGGGTATTGACCGCCACGAGAATGCCACTGGACGTCAATTGCACCATCGGTGCCACGGTCTTATCTTTCAACTTGACCGTGAAGACCTTTGAGGTGTCAGGTACACCCTCCTGATAGACGGACAGCGACGTCACACTCCACGTGGTGGATGGTTCCACCGCCACACCTTTGAGGTGGAGGTAACGGTCGGCATATTTAGCAAATTCGCCTGGCGTATATACAACCTTGACAGCAGAAGCATCCACTTTCAGCACCGTCTTCGGCAAGGTATAGTTCACACCATTGGCTGCAATGCCAGGGTTGAACTCCGTCACTTGTGTCTGCGCAGCAGCTACGAGCGATAGTCCAAAGGTCATTGCAATGAGAATATTTCTTTTCATGATTTCGTTTTGTAATTTGAATTTGTTCTCTCTCCTCTTTGAGGATTAGTTCTCTCTCAACCTTCTGAAGGCTTGGGGCAGATAATTGACGATGTCGGTGGAAATCAGTCCCTCATAGGAAAGGTCTGCTGCAGCGAGGTCGCCCGCCAATCCATGCAGATAAACGCCCAACCGCAGAGCTACCTCGGGTTCATACGACTGTGCCAACAACGAAAGGATGATGCCAGTGAGCACGTCACCTGCTCCAGCAGTGGCCATGCCGGGATTACCCGTTGAATTGAAATAGACATTTCCCTCCGGATTGACAATGGCAGAATAAGCGCCCTTAATCAATATGAATATTCGCTGACGCACCGCCAGTTCGCGAGTACGCTGCAGTTCTTCAAAGGAATTGCGCGTCGTGCTGATGAGTCCAAAGAGTTCCTTCTTATGAGGCGTCAAAATACTGCGACGTGGCAACTGGTTAATCCATCCGCGATGTGAGCCAAGGATATTAAGTGCATCGGCATCTATTACCATGGGACTCTTCGTCATGCTCACCTGCTCGATGAATGCTTGAACCGTGTAGGGCGACGTGCCTATACCTGGGCCAATGGCCATTGCATCGTATTCGCTGGTGTCGAACGACTGACTGAAACAGTTGGCATCGACATCAATATTGAGCACCGCCTCAGGAACAGACTCCTGCAAAATGCGGACATTACTTTCTGGTGTACGGATTGTCAGTTTACCCAATCCGCTACGCATACAAGCCCTCGCGCTCAAAATGGCAGCACCCGCCATGCCTTTCTTGCCCGCAATGAGCACGGCATGTCCCATCGAACCCTTGTGGGCAAACTTCGAACGAGTCTTCAGCATCGGCTGCATCTCCTTCTTCTCCGTGAAATAGTAGAAAGTATTCGTCTCCTCCGTCTGAGGATCCATCAAACCTATGTCAAGCACCTCCCATTCACCTACGTATTGTTCATTCTCTGGGAACAGAAAAGCGAGTTTGGGGAACTGCATAGTGTAGGTGACATTAGCCTTGACGATGTGGTTCATCACATTGTAGGTATTGTCCTCGCACATCAAGCCCGACGGCACATCGATGGAAACCACCATGGCTGGCGACGCGTTGATGTACTTCACTACTGAAGCGAATCCTCCGTTCAACGGACGCGAAAGTCCCGTACCGAACAAACCGTCCACCACCAAATCCCCAGCCTCCAACTTGGGAGGCGTAAACTGCGACGTCACTTCCACAAACTCCACATTGCACACGCCCAGCATATTTTGCTTCACATTCTGGAAATCAATCAGACGCTGCCTGTTAATCTTACAATCGGGTGACAGACCGTCAGACGTATTGAAAAGAAATACGGAAACCTTGTAGTTCGTCTCGCCCAACATGCGAGCAATCGCCAATGCGTCACCGCCATTGTTGCCAGGACCTGCAAATATCTTAATGGGAGTTTCAGTCGTCCATCGTGCACGAATTCTGTCTGCTACCGCACGGGAAGCACGTTCCATCAAATTGGTGGAACTGACCGGTTCATGCTCAATAGTATAAGCATCGACTATCTTTAATTGCGCTGCTGATAGAATCTTCATATTACTCTTAATATCCCTCTGAGAAATGCAATCAGAGATAAGTTGGATGTGCAAAAATAGTGAATCGTGCGTAAAAAAACGATGAAAAAAGAATAAAATAGCACTTCGAATGATGTTTTTTACGTTATTCTTCCCGATTTTACCCTCTGATAGGGATTTTTTGTGTACTTTTGCATGAAATTCCAAGTTCACCCATACTTCAATGATAAAAATCAAGGACAAGCAATTCGAGCCGTTCATCCATCACGGACAAATTGCAGAGAGAGTTGCCGCATTGGCGGATCAATTGAATGCCGACTACAAAGGGAGGAATCCAATCCTCATCGCCATCCTGAATGGCGCTTTCATGTTTGCGGCTGACCTCGTGCGCCATCTCAACTTCGACCACGAAATCCAGTTTGCCAAATTCTCCTCTTATGCAGGCATGGACACCACCGGCAAGGTGACGGAACTCATTGGCATCTCAACCGACATCAAAGACCGTGATGTTATCATCGTAGAAGACATCATCGACACTGGCACCACCATGTATAGCCTCCTACCTAAACTCAAGGAGAAAGGTGTGAAGTCGATAGAGATTGCGACTCTCCTCATGAAGCCTGGCAAACTGAAGGTGCCCCTCGACGTAAAGTACTGCGCCATGGAAATTCCTAACGAGTTCATCGTGGGTTATGGACTCGATTACGATGGCATCGGACGCAACTACAAGAGCATCTACGTGGTGAAAGAATGACTCATTATTTATAGTTCCTATAAAAATATTAATAAAAAACAAAAACTCAATATGAAGAATATTATCATTTTCGGTGCCCCCGGTTCAGGTAAGGGCACTTACAGCGACGAAATCGTGACGCGCTACGGCATGGGACATATCTCCACAGGCGATGTGCTCCGCAGTGAAATCAAAAATGGTACAGAACTCGGCAACATTGCTAAGGGATACATTGACAACGGCCAGCTCATCCCTGATGAACTGATGATTGACATCCTCGCCAAGACTTACGATGCGCTGCCGCAGGGCAAGGGCGTCATCTTCGATGGTTTCCCACGCACTATTGCGCAGGCAGAAGCACTCAAGAAGATGCTTGCCGAGCGTCAGCACGACATGGGCATCATGATTGAACTCATCGTTGACGAGGAAACCCTTCTCGCACGCCTCCTCAACCGTGCTAAGGAACAAGGACGTGCCGATGATAACGAGGAGACTATCAAGAAGCGTTTCGAGGTATATCACAAGCAAACAGAGCCGCTCTCCAAGTGGTTCGAGCAGGAAGGCATCCGCAACACCTTCACTTGGAAAGGTTCCAAAGACGTGATGCTCGGTGAGATTTTCGCTTTCCTCGACACACAGAAGTAATGGATTCCAACTTCATTGATTACGTAAAGATATATTGCCGTTCTGGTCGTGGTGGACGTGGCTCCACCCACATGCATCGTGCAAAATATCTGCCGAAGGGTGGTCCTGATGGAGGCAATGGTGGTCGTGGTGGTCACGTGATTCTTCGTGGCAACCGCAACTACTGGACATTGCTCCACCTGCGTTATGACCGTCACATTCAGGCAGAGCATGGTGGCAATGGCTCGAAGAACAAATCAACAGGGCGACAGGGTGCAAATGCCTACATAGAGGTGCCCTGCGGAACTGCCGTGTATGATGCCGAGACAGGCGAGTACATCTGCGATGTCACCGAACACGAACAGGAGGTCATCCTGCTGAAAGGCGGTCGTGGCGGACTGGGCAACTTCAACTTCGCCACCCCCACCAACAAGGCACCACGTTACGCACAACCAGGCGAACCGATGCAGGAGCGCACCTTTATTCTCGAACTGAAACTCTTGGCGGACGTGGGGCTCGTAGGTTTTCCCAATGCAGGCAAATCCACGCTCGTCAACGCCATCTCATCAGCCAAGCCCAAGATTGACAATTATCCTTTCACCACCCTCGAACCTTCTTTGGGCATCGTGTCCTACCGAGACGGACGTTCGTTCGTCATCGCCGACATTCCCGGCATCATCGAGGGTGCCAGCGAAGGGCGAGGACTGGGACTCCGATTCCTCCGACACATCGAGCGCAACTCCCTGTTGCTCTTCATGGTGCCAGCCGACACAGAGGACATCCGCCACGAATACGACGTGCTGCTTAACGAGCTGGCGCAGTTCAATCCAGACCTTCTCAACAAGGGAAGAGTCCTTGCCATCACCAAGTGCGATCTCCTCGGACAAGACGAAGAGCTCAAGGACATGCTTCGCGAGGGGTTGCCCGATGACATCCCCGTCGTCTTCATCAGTTCTGTGGCTCAGCAAGGTCTCCAGGAACTCAAGGACATTCTCTGGCGTGAGATGAACAGCGAGAGCAATAAGATTGCTGCCATCAACACTCAGGAGTCCATCATCCACAGCGCAAAAACCTTTGCCTACATGGCCGACATTGCAGATGACGATGACGAGGGCTGGGGCGACGAGGACATTCCAGAGGCAGATGACATAGAATATCTCGACGAAGAAGATATCGAAGACCTGGAAGATTTTGAATACGAGGAATAATAAGTCCTATCACCCCCCATTCCACCCTACCCCATGTTGATTCATCCCACTCCCTCCCATATCACCGCCTTCTCCACCACACGAGACGGCGGTGTTTCCATTCCCATTCCCCGTCTCCTCATGCCGCTCCACCAGACACACGGCACCAAGACGGTCATCATCGACAAGGCATTCCTTCAGCAGAATCCCCTCATCCAGGCTCTCGCTCTCGATGGTGTAGATGCACTCGCCACCAACCTGTCCGATGTCTGCATCTGCGTACGCACCGCCGACTGCATCCCCATCCTCCTGTGGGACGACGAGACCCGCATCGTCTCTGCCGTCCATGCTGGATGGAAAGGAACACAGCGACGTATCGTTCAGTCGAATCTCGACGTGCTCAGGAACATCTACGGCACCGCTACCCAACATCTTCATGCCATCATCGGCCCCGGCATCGGCCCAGAGAGTTTCGAAGTGGGTGACGAAGTCTATGACCTCTTCGCTGCAGCCGGTTTCCCGATGGACAAACTTGCCCGCCGATACCCCGACACGCGCAATCCACAAGCAGAGAAATGGCACATCGACCTCTGGGAGTGCAACCGTCTCCAGCTCATCGAGAGAGGTGTCAACCCCGAGCACATCCACGTCTCAGGCATTGACACCTATCAGCACTACGACCGCTTTTTCTCAGCACGTCGCCACTTCGACGGACGCATCATCAACGGAATCATGTTCCGCTAAATCTCCATACAAAAAAAACGGCCGGGCGGGTCGCATCACGCGTGCCGTCCGGCCTACAATTTTTATTAACTAAATCGAATAATGTTAAGTTGATAACAAACTTTTACTGATATAAAATATTTGGGCCTACTTTCTCACTAATATACCCCGCTTCGTCAGCTCCGAGATGATGGCGCTGTCGTAGAACGAGGCCAGCTTCGGATTGTGAGCGAGGAGGTACACCTTGTCAGGCGACTCGCTCAACTGCTCCGCTATCTCTTCATACACTTCTCTGCGTGGTGACTTCCTGTACGGGTGCCCACCCGTCAGGACATGATTTACGATTTGTCTGAACATTCCTAACTTTATTTATTGCTATCTAACATCCCGC